>CAZOYZ010000391.1:1333-2914 GCA_964584045.1 uncultured Prolixibacteraceae bacterium
TCCTGTAATCAACCAGGTTTTGCGCCAGCTGCGGTCCCAGCCCCGATACATACGTCAAAAGGTACATGGAGGCCGTATTCACGTTCACACCAACCAGGTTCACAGACGATTCGACAACCGCATCCAGACCTTCCTTCAGCAGTTTCTGATCCACATCATGCTGATATTGTCCGACGCCGATCGACTTTGGATCGATCTTGACCAACTCGGCCAAAGGATCCATCAGCCGGCGGCCAATCGACACAGCTCCCCGAACGGTGACATCATACTGCGGAAATTCTTCTCTGGCTATCTTCGAGGCTGAATACACAGACGCACCGTCTTCGGATACCACAAACACTTTCAGATCACGGTCATACCGCAGCTTTTTGATGAACTGTTCGGTCTCACGGCCTGCCGTTCCGTTACCAATGGCGATCGCCTCAATCTGGTATGCATTTACCAGCGAAATAATTTTACGGGCCGCCTGCCTTGATTCTTCCTGCGGTTTGTGCGGATAGATCGTTTCATTGTGAAGTAAATTGCCCTGGGCATCCAAACAAACCAGTTTGCAACCGGTCCTGTAGCCCGGATCAATGGCCATTACCCTTTTTTGCCCTAAAGGAGGGGCCAGCAGCAACTGCCTCAGATTCTCCGCAAAAACCCGGATCGCTTCCTGATCTGCTTTCAGTTTGGAAGAAGCTGCAAATTCCGTTTCAATCGAAGGTGCCAGCAACCGTTTATAACTGTCACGGACGGCGAGTTCGAGCTGTTCGCCGCACGTGTTCCGCGCATGCACAAAAAAACGGATCAGACGATTCGTAATATTTTCTTCATCGGGAGAGACGGACACCCGGAGGAATCCTTCACGTTCTCCCCTCCTCATGGCCAGTAACCTGTGGGAAGGACAGAATTTTAATGGTTCTTCCCAATCAAAATAATCCCGGTATTTGTTTCCTTCTTCTTCTTTATTTTTTATCACCTTCGCCCGGATCACCCCACCTTCGTGAAAGGCCCGGCGAACCATATTTCTTGCCTTTTCATCTTCACTGATCCATTCTGCCAGAACATCCCTGGCGCCCGCCAGCGCATCCTCCACGGTCTCCACTTCTCCTTTGACAAATGAAAAAGTCCTGCTTTCAAGGTCACGTTCCCCTTGTTTCATGATGATCGCGGCCAGGGGTTCCAGTCCTTTTTCCCTCGCTATGGCAGCCCGGGTCTTTCGCTTTGGCTTAAACGGCAAATAAATATCTTCAAGTTCAGTAAGTTCATAACAACTCCCGATCCTGTTTTTCAGTTCCGGCGTCAATAACCCCTGTTCATTGATCGTTTTCAGAATTACTTCTCTCCGTTTTAGCAGCTCTTCCATCCGCGCTTTTGCATCTTTAACGGCGGCAATCTGTACTTCATCCAGACTGCCGGTAAGCTCCTTCCGGTACCTCGAAATAAAAGGCACCGTTGCACCTTCATCCAATAAAGCAATCGTGTTCTTCACTTGCAACAGGCTGAAGCCAAATGAATCTGCAAGACGTTGAATAATTTCAGGGACTAACATGTTTCAACCTTCTTTTGATCGCGAAGATACACAGAAAAAAGCAAATA
>CAZOYZ010000391.1:3014-5338 GCA_964584045.1 uncultured Prolixibacteraceae bacterium
AATATGAAAACATACCTATTTCATGTAAATAGTAAACCGCAAGTATGATGAAAGAGACAGATTCGAGAAAGTTCTGGATAAATCTTGGATTTGAGGAAATCAGGTTACCTCCTTTTGAGGACGTGTTGATCATAGGCAGGAAGTCTCCTCACGGTCGTATCGGCCTGTCGAAATCGTTTCAATTCCTGATCCCTGATGAGTTTGAAGTATTTGAAGTGGATAACACGATCATTGAAGCGGTGTTTGTAAATAAACGGCTCCTGAAGAAGATTGATAAGGCTCATATTCTCAGTATTTTAGAGAAGAAAGTGTTCCCGTTCGTCAGTGACGGTGAGATTATAAAGGTCGATCTCAAGGTCAAAATCTATTATGATGCGATAAAAGGAGAGTTTTAGTATGCTGATTAAACAGTACCTATCCGGCTTTTATCACTCAGTTGATGCATATTGCGGGATCAGTTCCACCGAAGATGAACTGGTAAGGCGAAATTTTTTAGTGGTCTTTGAAGAAGGCCGGTTTTGTGGAATTCTCACGCCTGCAGATGTGATCAGAAACCCAAGAAAGCTCGTGGTCGATTGTTTAACCAGGAAAGACCGGTTGGATGGCAATGAGACCATTCTGTTCGCCTGGACACAAATGTGTAAAAGTCATTCTTCTGCCCTGCCGGTTTTTGAAAATGACAACTTTATCGGTATCATCGAAAAAGAAAATGTGATTAACGCTTTAAAAAGAAAGATCGATCAACTGGATACGCAATCGTTGATTTCCCAAAAAGTAAAAAATGAATTTGTCAGTTGCCTGAGCCACGAGATCAGAACGCCTCTGAATGGGATCCTCGGATTTATCAATATCCTTGCGGAGATGGATTTGGACAGGCAAAACGAAAGTTATCAGGAATTCGCAGAAATGATCACCACGAATGCCGACTGTTTTTTGCTGACCATGAATGATCTGATCGAGATTTCATTAAAGGAATCGGGCGAAAAATTGTCGTTACACTGGGAAACAGTGATGGTGGAAAAGATATTCGATGAAGTGAAAAATCTTTTTCAGAGAAAATCATTGATACAGGCGAAACAACTTGCTTTACTGTCAAAAAATGCCATACCTTCATTGAGTTTGTTAACTGATAATGAGAAATTGAAGCATATTTTGTATCATTTGGTGGATAATGCCATAAAGTTTGCGGAAGCCGGCAGCCTTGTCCTGTTCGGCATCGAAAAAGCCACGGAGTCATTGATCACTTTTTTCGTGACCAATTCGGGGCCGGCCATAACGACTGCAGATAAACAAAAGATCTTTGAATTATTTGACAAATCAGGATTAGGTCGCTTAAAGGCCGAAGGATTGGGGATCGGGCTCGCTGTTGCAAAACATTTCGTGGAATCCCTGCACGGCACCATCGAATTGATCACCGGAGAAAACACCAATACCTTTTACTTTTCGATTCCCAAGTATCATGTGAACTGAAAGAAGAAATGATCCGTCCACCTTCAGGAATTTCAGGCGTAAAGGGAGAAATAGCAGAAATGGAGTAATGGTTTACCTGATACGGTCGATGGATCGGATCAGCGCCTCATCTTTGCGGATATTCCGGATCGCCAGATAATCCAGGATCACTGCGATCAGAGGGAATACAACGGCTATCTTAAAACTGACCTGCGCATCGTCGAACGAATAAAATGTAAAGAAATAAAAAAGACCGAAAAGACCAAGCATTAACAGGATGGTAAAAACCAGTACCCGGGTCTGAAGGATGCGTTTTTTATAGATCAAAGCTGCAAACACATGCAGCAGAAGGATCAACGTGGTAAATAGTGTGATTGCAATACCATTCTCATGGATTGTACCGTTCTTCACAATGCCGCGGATATCAAAAAGATACAATGCATTTTGATCGATAATTTCCGCGAACGGAAGTGAAAAAAGCAATCCGATCAGAATGGCCGACAAAAGGATATAAACGGTTTGTATTCTCTGTATCATCTCTTTTTATTTTTTGCAAAATTACGCTTTTAAAAAGGAACGGGCAAATGCTTATCGTCACAGGGTTACTTCTATTCTTTTATTACTCCGTGTATACCAGATAAATCCGGTGATCCGGGAAAAGCCGCAGGCTTTTAGCGCCTGCATATAACTTCTGAGCTGATGACGGTATTTGTCCAGTTCCAGTTCTCCTGACTTGTAATCGACTACAATGACCTGATCTCCTGATAACATGATCCGGTCAGGGCGTTTCAATCCATTCCTGCCAGTCAGGATATTACGTTCATTCATTACACGAAAGCTCCCGTCGAACCAGTTTTTTATTTCAGGATCAGCGA
>CAZOYZ010000392.1:0-5316 GCA_964584045.1 uncultured Prolixibacteraceae bacterium
GTGCCACATGGCACGTGATAAAAAAACCGGGACACACTGCCTCTGTTTAAGATCAGACACGGGAAAATGTGAGGACGGTCAATCCATATTGACCTCACGGGGAGCCTTGAACGTGGTCTTGATTGCTCCAAAATTAGCCGGAAAAATATTTTTTACAAGCATTTGCAACAAGTTAATTTCCAACAATATTATTTTCTCGCTGAATCGCTGTTGATATGATCAGGCTACCAGTTTTGAATTTGAAGAAAGAACCATCACAAGCCTCTGCTTTATGACCTTTTCAATACTTCTGAAGCAAGTCCAGCATCTTCCGGTCCAGCAAATGGCCATGCCAGTCCTCGTAAGCCACATCCTTACGTCCCGAATCCAAAACACCGAAATCACCCCGGAAATTCCAAAGGCCCCAGCCAATATTGTTTTCAGTCAAAATACCGAACACATCGTTCAGCCAGGCAAGAAACACCTCATGGGGCGTTTCGCGGTAGCACCCGCATTCACCGCAATGAACGCCAACACCTTGCTTAGCAAGGTCAATCCATGGCTGGTAAAATTTTTCGAGAACCTCCCGGTTAAAAGGCCTTCCATCGATAACGCCCGGCCACTCCACTTTAGGCGAATCATCCGGATTTTTCCATACCCAGGGAGCTCTGTAGTGAGAAATATAATGAGGGAAATAACCCCTGCAGCTTTGTGCCAGATCAAGATCGGTCAGTTCCGGAACGGCCATGCTCCCTCCTCCGTTCCCGTCTGCGATCACCAACCGGTCAGGGCTATGCCGATGGATCACATCCAGGCATTTTTTTGCAACTTTCCGGTAAATATCGCCCGGTACAGGATGCGATTTGCTGAACTGATCGTTCATATCGTCCCTGAAATTGGGCTCGTTTACCAAATCAAAACTCAGCTTTTGGGCAGAAATGTTTTGAAATCGCTTTGCCCACATTTCCCAGTGCGCACAAAAAGCTTGCTGCGCTTCGTCATCAACCCACAGATTATAGGGTTCATAAAAACCGGCATTAATGCAATATCCCGGAGCGCGGTGCAAGTTCATGCTAACGTGCAGGTTGTACTTGTGTGCCTTTCCGACCAGCTCTTCAATCGCGTCCAGCGCTTCCTCATTGTAGTCCAAAACCTCGTCGGCCGTGATTCTCAGATTCCGGTCGCCCTTCGGGTTGAACTTCAGATAGCTGGGATACGCGATCGGAATGCGTACAAAATCGAATCCCCAGTCGGCCATCCACTTAAAATCTTCTTCAGTGCTTCTGTTCTTACCATTGCCGGACTTATTGTAATGGACCGGAGAAAAGAAGTCGAGCAGGTTAAATCCTCTCCAGCGCGGGAGTTTATTTTTGATCCCATCCCTTGCAGAGCCGGCCAGGAGACTTCCGGGAGCGCCAAGCAAGGCAGCCCCCACTCCTACAGTCCTGATAAAGTCACGTCGTTTCATATACGCTAAGGCTTTTTCAAAGGTAATTAAGTCTTTAGTTTCTTCTGCCACATTTCAGAAAATCTGCCCTGGGTTTCCTTTCTCACTGCTCTTTTGTTGATATTGAATAGGGAAGATCCTTTTCATGAATTCCACGGGAGCGATTGGGCTGGCTGCCCATTTCCAGCTTCAACACACCGCCATTCACAATGTCACTGTAACGGATATAGCTTTGAGGATGATCCTGCCCGTTCAGCGTGGCCGATTGGATGTACACGTTCTGCCGGCTGTTATTGTCAGCTTCAATGATAAACTTTTTCCCGTCTTCAAGTATGATGGTCATCTTTTTAAAAACCGGACTTCCCAGAACATACTCGTCAGTGCCGGGGCAAACACTGTAAAATCCCAGTGCGCTCAACACATACCACGACGAAGTCTGGCCCTGGTCTTCATCGCCCGGGTAACCGTTTTCGGTGGCGTTATAGAGATTTGCCATCACTTCGCGAAGCCGGGCCTGTGCTTTCCAGGGTACTCCTGCGTAATTATACAGATAAATCATATGCTGAATGGGTTGATTTCCGTGAGCATACTGCCCCATTCCGGCCATCTCCATCTCTGTCATTTCGTGGATCTTGCGGCGGTAAGTTCCCACGTTCACCGTGTTGGGAACCGTGAACACCGAATCCATTTTTGCCACGAACTTTTCTTTTCCTCCCAGCAATTTCACCAATCCGTCCACATCATGGAAAACAGACCAGAGGTAGTGCCAGGCATTTCCTTCGGTAAAAGGACCTCCCCATTCATTCGGATCGAAGCCGGGCGTCCACCTCCCCTTTTCATCCTTTCCGCGCATAAAACCAACCTGCGGATCAAACACGTTCTTATAATTGAATAATTGCCTTCCAAATATTTTTTTGTAGAACGAATTCCCTGTCATTTCCGCCAGCTTGTAGCCGCAAAAATCATCGTAGGCATATTCGAGTGTTTTTGCAGTCGACTCCCGGTAGTTGGGATAGGGAACATATCCCAGCGTAAAATACTCCTTCCAGCCCTCCCGTCCGTTAGCAGGCCCCCAGGGCCCCTTGTTGGTCGCTTCATGATAATAGGCATCGAGCGCGCGGACGGGGTCGAAAGTTCGGATCCCTTTTGCCCAGGCATCGGCCAGCAGTGAAATGGCATGATTCCCGATCATACTCCCCGCCTCTCCCGGGAACGACCAGGAAGGAAGCCATCCGCACTGGTCGTATGCATCGAGCAGGGCGGCTACGTATTGGCCATGCATGGTCGGGTGCAGCAGCGCATTGAGCGGAAACTGCGCCCGAAACGTATCCCAGAATCCGGTGTCAGTATACAAGTATCCCTGGTGGACCTTCCCGTCATAAGGGCTGAAATAGTAAGGTTTGCCCTGTTCATCCAACTCGTAAAACTTACGCGAAAACAGACTTGCCCGAAAGTAGCAGGAATAAAAGGTGGCCATTTCTTCTTCACTACCTCCTTCTGCCAGCATCCGGCCCAGATGCGCATTCCAGATGTCCCTTGCGGCCTCCCTGGTCTCTTCGAACGAACTGAACGATCCAAGCTCTGTCTTCAGATTCAGTTCCGCCTGCTCCGGACTGATGTACGATGAAGCCACTTTCGCCTGAACCTTCACCCCGTTGTCAAACTGCAGCCACGCTCCTACGCCCCGGCCCTCCCGGGTAGCTTCTCCCTCGTGCCTCTCCCCTGTCTTACTTTCCCAGGTGCCCCAGGCACGAATGGGCTTATCGAACTGAATGACAAAGAAATTCCTGAAATTCTCCGTCAGGCCGTGTCCGTTATGAACATAGCCGGTGATTTTTCTTTCATCCGGAGATATCTTCACCTGGCTGAAGCCGGTATAGCCATCCAATACCAAATAAGCGCCCGCTCCCTTTGGGAATGAAAAGCGAAGATGCGCACCGCGCTCAACCGGCGATATTTCGGCGGTAATCTTATTTTGAAGCTTCACCTTGTAATAGTGCGGCTTAGCAATTTCATCTTCGTGGCTGAACTTCGCGGCCCGCCTGAACTGGTCCGTTTCCAGTTGCCCCGTCACCGGCATCAGCGAAAAAACACAATAGTCGTTGGTCCATGAACTGCATTGGTGCGCCTGCTGAAAACCTCTGATCGTATCTTTTGCAAACTGATACTTCCAGCCGTCACCATTCACTCCTGTTTGCGGGGTCCAGGTGTGCATCGCAAAAGGCAGCGCTGTTGTCGGATAGGTGTTGCCCCGGGTCAGTTCAAATGATGAGTTCGTCCCCTGTAAGGTATTCACGTAGTTTACCAGGTCTGAAGGTTTCGACGCCCCGGCATCACCGATACCCAGGATAAGCAGCGCCGTCAGGATTATGTTTCGCATACGGATGTTTTTTATCACAAAATATAGTTTTACTACCAACTTAATTCAACGTTTACACCTTCGGGATTATTTTCAAAGTTTAACTGCACAGTGCGGCTTTCCTCGAGTCAATTGACGTTTTTGCTCAGCAATCTTCATCCCGTATTGGTCAGATCATTTTAGTAAAGATCATGTATTTTTTTTAATCTTCGCAAGTTTTGCCGGCCACCCGAAACGAACCGACAGATTGTTTGTCGATAACAAAAGCCTGCGTTATGAACAGGTTATTCAAACCGCAGGCTTTCAGAAAGAACCCCTCACTGCCTTACCTCAGCAAGGCTCAACCACTGGGTTATTCCTTGTCAGGTGAAATCATTTTATAGACCAGTCCGGCCAGTACAGCGCCAACAACCGGAGCCACCCAAAACAGCCATAGCTGTCCCAAAGCCCAGTCGCCGGCGAACAAGGCCTGACTGGTACTTCTTGCCGGATTTACCGAGGTGTTTGTCACCGGTATGCTAATCAGGTGAATCAGCGTTAAAGTCAATCCTATCGCCAAACCGGCCAATCCTTTGGGAGCCTTCGAATGGGTTGCGCCAAGGATGACAATCAAGAACATAAAGGTCATGACAATCTCACAAATCAGTGCGGCCAACATGCTGTACCCGCCCGGAGAATGTTCGCCATAACCATTTGCAGCGAATCCGCCCAACTCAAATCCGGGTTTGCCGCTCGCGATCAGATAAAGTATCCCGGCTCCGGCTATTCCTCCCAAAACCTGTGCTGCGATATAAGGCAGCAGTTCTTTCTTATCAAAACGTCCCCCGATCCAAAGACCAACCGAAACGGCAGGATTAAGATGACAGCCTGATATATGGCCAATAGCGTAAGCCATCGTAACGACGGTGAGGCCAAAGGCAATAGCAACTCCTGCAAATCCGATTCCGAGTTCGGGAAATGCAGCGGCCAGCACGGCGCTTCCGCAGCCGCCCAGTACCAGCCATAAGGTTCCGATAAACTCTGCAACTAATTTCTTCATAAGTTCCCGTTTTTTTAAGTGATTACCATTATTATTTAGTTGTTGTTTCTCTTACCCGACGGGCAATTTTGCACTAAATGTTCGCGTAAATTACGATATTTAGACGAAATTTGTTCGGAACGCATGTAAAGAATCGATCTATCTTCAAATTCTTTTTTCCCTTTGAGGAGCCTTAACTTTTCCCTCTTTACTGCCTTTCAGCCCGCTTCGCCGGTTTCACCAGGTATTCATTAAACATGATCCCGCCTATAATCAGGCTTAAACCAGCAAATGTGGTCAGATAGATTCTCTCTCCAATGAAAAGATGAATGAAAAACAATGACAGGAAAGGAGACAAATAGCACATCTGATTGATCAGAGCCGGATTACTCGTTTTTTGAATAGCTGCGCCGAAAAAGATGAAAGGTATGGCCATCTCAAATGTCCCGGCCAGCACACTGGCAATAAGCCCTTCACGCGAATCCAGGTTCACTTCTGCAAAACCGGCGCCGG
>CAZOYZ010000393.1:0-5315 GCA_964584045.1 uncultured Prolixibacteraceae bacterium
TTGCTGAAACTGGAACGCCTGTATAAAAGTTTAAGGCATGAAGAACCGGACCGGGTGCCCATCAGCGATTTTTTCTGGGGAAGTTTCGTGAACCGATGGAGAAAGGAACTCAGCCTTCCCGACGATGCCAATCCTTATTATTATTACGATCTCGACTGGATCGTCACGACTCCCAACATGGATCCCCGGATCCGGCCGTTTGAAACGATCAGGGAAGATGAGACCGAGGTCGTTGTAAAAACAGGCTTCTTGACCACCATGCGAAAAAGATTCGATTTCCCGATGCCCGAATTTATCGCCTGGGATATCGATACAATTGAAAAGCTGGAAGGCTTCGAATTTGATGATCCGTTTGACAGACGACGTTACTACCAACCAGGTGACAACCAGATCGCAGGAGTAGGTGACGGATTTGAGCGAAACTCGCCCGCATGGATTGAAACAGTGAAAAAGTTGCGGCCTGATTTTCCGGTCTTCGGGAGTATGATCGAATGTTCCGAGTGCCTGACCCGTTTGGTTGGGCAGGAGAATTCCCTGTTCTGGATGGGAATGTATCCTGACCAAATGGGGAATGCGATCAACCGGATCGGGCAGTTTTATTATGACTGTTTAAAAGCGCAGATAAAAGCAGCCGCCGGTTTACTCGACGGCATGGTCATCTGGGGAGATGTTGCGTATCAAAAGACCCTGTTTTTTGATCCCGAATATTGGCGGGCGTATTTTAAACCGTGGGTGAAGGCGATGGTCGATGAATGCCACCGGCATGGACTACCGGTGATCTATCATGGTTGCGGGAACGTGCTCCTGATCTTCGGGGATTTTATTGAAATCGGTGTGGATGCCTATAACCCCCTCGAAGTAAAAGCCGGAATGGATGCCGTTGATCTGAAGATGAAGTATGGAAACCGGATAGGTTATTGCGGGAACAGCAACATCCAGATCTGGGAAACCGGCGATGAGGAGTTAATCCGGCAGGAAGTGCTGTACCGGCTCAATGCAGCCAAAGGAGGCGGGTATATTTTTCAGTCCGATCATTCGGTGTCGTCCGGTGTTTCCGGTCAAACTTACGATCTTATCGTCCACCTTGTTCGTGAATACGGACAATATCCGCTTCAAAAGAAAAAATTAGATAAAATTACTTCATGATGACAGACCGTTGCTTCTTATTAAAAAATTATTCCAATGAAGAAAAAAATAATTTTACAGTTCATCTTGTTTAGTCATTTGTTCTGCCTGGTTTGCTTTCAAAGCTTTGGAGATAAATTATCTTCATTTGAAAGGGCGAAGCTTCATCCTTTGACAAGTGATCGTCCTGCTGTTCATTTCTTTGAAGGAGCTTTGCTGGGCAACGGCGGATTGGGTGCGGTGGTGACAACCCGGCCCGACGGGATACTGATCCATTTTGGACATAACAACGTTTGGGACATCCGTATCGCTGAGAACAATAAGGAAAAGATTGGTACCTTCGATGATGTTTTCAGCAAAGTCAGATCGATACCGGACAGCCTGAAAGTTCTGACAGAAGATGATTGGTACCGGGAATACAGCATCATGACGGCTGAAAATTACAGAAAGCCATATCCCCGCCCTTTCCCCTGTGGATCCCTGTTGCTGGGTTTTGACCGCCGAAATGCGGAGTTGCTCGGACACAAGCTGGATATTTCCAGCGGATTGTGCGAAGTATATCTGTTGCGGAACGACGGCAGAAAGGTCACGCTGCAGCTATTTACAGATATGACGGAAGATAGGTTGTGGATCCGGCTGACCGATGAGGATGGTCACCTCTGTGAAAATATCTTTGACCGGGTAAAAGTAATTCCTGATCCGACCACACCCCGGGAATTCCCGAAATACAAAGCTGAAGAAAACCTGGACTCAGGATCCATCGCTTTCAGGCAAATTTTACCCTATCAAGAACCGGAGTCTTACGATATCGGGAAAGGCCATCCCAAAGATAAGGCTTTCCGCCTGTCGGCGGTATTCAGCGCTTCACTTGGAAAAACGACCAGAATAAACTGGAACGGAGTAGAACAGGCAATGGCGCCACTGGAAGCAAGCTTTGCAGGCCGTGAAAATCTAATTGGCTGTGTTTCGTTATCGGAAGGCCTCGATTCGGTGGTTGAAAAGGAAGCGACCTGTCGGATACGGATCGACAATAATTCCTGTACGAAAGCCTTTGACCAGGGAGAACAGGCCTGGAGAACGTATTGGGAAAAGTCGGGCGTGTTTTTAAGTGACGGATTTCTGGAACAGATATGGTATCAAAACCTTTATTTTTTAAACTGTGCGGTCAAAGACGGCGTGAATACTCCCGGACTGTTTGCAAACTGGAGTTACCGGGATATCGGAACAGCCTGGCACGGAGATTACCATATGAACTACAATACGCAGCAACCGTTTTGGGTCACTTTTTCCGGTAACCATCTTGAAAAGAATTTGTCGTATGTGAATTTGGTTGAATTTCTGATGGATGTGAGTCAGAAGTGGGCGAAAGAATATTACAAGCTGCCGGGTGCTTACTTCCCGCACAGCGCTTATCCGGTCGATATGACCATGAACCCGTATCCCGTACCTACCTGGGGTTGGGAGATCTGTGAAACTCCCTGGGCTGTGCAGGGTTTATGGTGGCATTACCTGTATTCGGCTGATTTGGAATACCTGAGGAACCGGGCTTATGGCCCTATAAAAGCAGCGGTTGAATTTTTAGTGGCCTATATGAAACGGTCTGAAGCGCACGGACCGGAATGGAAGGATGGGAAATACCATATTTTTCCGACCGTGCCCCCTGAATTATACGGATTAAGGCCTGGTTTTAAATACAACTACGACTGTAATGCTGATCTTTCCCTGACAAAATTCATTTTTAAGGCGTTTTTGGAGGTATCAAACCTCCTTGGAACAAATAACCAGGAAAAGGAGTTGATCGGGAAGATCAATGAGATCCTGTCAAACTTTCCGGACTATCCTGTTGCGAATTCCAAAGATCAGGGTCATGTATTTGTTTCTGCTCCCGGAGAACATGCAGAGGTAGTTTATAACGTCCCCCTCTCCCTGTTTAGTGTTTTTCCGGGTGAAGATCACGGTTTGCATTCCGACCCGGAAACGATGGATCTGCTGAGGAACAGTTACCGGAATCAACAAAATGAGGGAGGGAATGATCTCGTTTTTCATAATTTGCAGGCAGCTCGTATCGGGATGCTGGACCTGGAGAAATTCAAAAGGCAGGTTAACTACTGTTTATTGCCGAATGGGACTGCATCCGACAGGGTTCTCCAGGTTCACGGACGGTACAATGATCTGACCGATTACGGATATATGGATAAAATGGGAGTGTGGTTCGAAAATTTTGCCCTGCCCGCTGTGATCAACGAATGCCTGCTGCAAAGTTATAACGGCACCATCAGGTTATTTCCCAACTGGCCTGTTGAAAAAGATGCCGAATTCAGTAATCTGCGCGCAGCAGGGGCTTTTCTGGTCAGTGCGTCATTAAAGAACGGGAAGGTTTCACAGATAGAAATTTTCAGCGAAGCAGGGAAGACCCTGAAAATAAGGTTACCCTGGAAGGAGACCACCATCATAAAAAATAACCGTGAAACTTCACGTTCAGGTGCCGAGATGATTGAGATCAGCACGGAAAAAGGTGAAAGAATAAGTTTTAAACCCGTAATTTAGCAGGGACAGCCATCAAAATTTAATCCAAATACCGTTCAACGCAAATTGTACTTCATTTGAATATCCAATAACCGGCATGAGATCAGACGCAGGGGAATATTAAAATAAGTTACGACGACGTATCTAAAATTCACTATTTTTACAGCGATGAAACAAGCCTGAATGAACGTTTTGATTAAGCGAGAGCGAAGGCCAAACGGAGTTTGAGGCTTTGCCGGGCGTGAATGTTTCGGGTAAGTGAGCGCAGTGTCAAACTTGTTTGAGCACTGCCGAACATGAGAAACATCTAACGAAGTTGAATGTTTCGGGTAAGCGAGTGTAATACCAAGCTTGCTTGAGTATTACCGGGCATGAGAAACATCTAACGAAGTTGAAAAACGACTAATGTAATGAACGTTTTGATTAAGCGAGGGCAAAGGCCAAACGGAGTTTGAGGCTTTGCCGAGCGTGAAAAACGACTAATGTAATGAACCAATTGCTTAGAAATAGGGAATTACAGTTATTCTCCGAAATGAAGTCGGGCAATAAAGGTTCATTCAACTACTTCTTCGATTATTATTATTCCGGCCTGTGCATTTATGCCAATCAGTATACCGGCGATTTAAGCACCTCCGAAGAGGTGGTCCAGGATGTGTTTGTAAGGTTTTGGGAGAAACGTCAGAACATTCAAATCGAAAATTCGGTTCGTTTCTATCTCTTCAGGACCGTGCATAACCAATGTATGAATCTCCTGAAACATAAAAAGATCGAGAATAGCTACCGTCAGCAAAAGGCATTTGAAGCCAGTAACTTTTCTGAAGATCAGTGGAGTTTATTTAACGAGTCGGAGCTTCGGCATATTCTTGATCAGGCCATCTCTAAGTTACCTGACCGGTGCAGGGAAATCTTCGAACTGAGCCGGTTTGAGAGTTTGAAAAACAAAGAGATCGCGGAAAAGTTGGGGATCACGGAAAAAACGGTGGAGAACCAAATCACCAAAGCCTTAAAAATCTTGAGAAAAGAACTGAGAGATTTTCTCCCTTTGTTTATGATGTATCTGTCGTAAAGAGAAAAGATTTTGCTATAAACATATTTGTACTTTTATCCATCCTGAAGTCTCATTAATTCGCCCGTAATTTCGCTAAATCACGATCCCTGATCACTTAGTCAGTAACTCTTTCAGTACAACAGCATTATTGATTGCCGGATCTTTAGCTCCGTACAACAAGGTGACGGATTCCCTTTTGGCAAGGGCCTTCAATCGGTGTAATTCTTCTGCTTTTGCTGTTAATTCCTCACGATACCGCCGTTCGAATTCCTGAAAACGTTCCTCCTTATGGTCAAACCACTTACGAAGTTCCGGTGAGGGCGCGATTTCTTTGGCCCACTCGTCAAGTCTTGCGTCCTTTTTAGAAATACCGCGGGGCCAAAGCCTGTCAACCAAAACGCGGTAACCATCACCATCTGTAGGCTCGTCGTAAATCCGCTTGATATGAATCTCTTTCATTTGGCGCTTTTTATTGCGGTTGATATCTATCTGATGTCTCTATTGCTGTTTATCCTGCATTATTCCATTTCGTCCAGAGCAATTGACGAATGTGCATAAGCACCCCCTGCCCGCATTTCGGATGCCACCCAAATTGCCTCCATAATCTCCTCTTTGC
>CAZOYZ010000394.1:0-1942 GCA_964584045.1 uncultured Prolixibacteraceae bacterium
TTTACAATCAAAAGGATTCGATCCTTCGCTATCAGCTTCACGGGGATTTGAAGCATATTGACCTGGCCCACTGGCTGGGGAAACCTCACCTGAAATACCTGATCAATGGCCGTATTCATGCAAGGGGATCAGGAACCGACTGGAAGAAAGCCACCATCAATCTGAATGGCCATTTTACCGAAAGCCGTGTTGCTGATTATCCGGTCGACAAGCTCGATCTTGAACTCAGTCTCCACCAGGGTGATCTGGAAGGTTTCGTTGCAGGAAGCGGTAATTTCGGCGCATTCACGATCACTCCCCAAATCAGGGAACTGGGTCACACGCCGGTTTATCATTGCGAGCTCGCGGCACGAAAACTTAACCTGGCGCACCTGACGGGAATCGATTCATTGCAGTCGGATATTAACCTGCAGGCCCGCTTCAGCGGAAAAGGCTTCGATCCGAAAACGCTGTCTGTGCGAGCCTCGGTCAATATGACGGAATCCCATCTCAGACCGGTTCACATCGACACCATGTTTGCCAATATTCACTATGCCCGTGAGAATATACAGATAGACTCCCTCTCTGTGAAAACAGGGGACCTGTTGGCAGCCGCTTCGGGAAATTACAGTTTACGATCCCGCTCAGATGTCCGTTTCTCAATCAGGTTCGATGGCATCGGTGAGTTTGCTCCCTTTGTGAAGATCGACAGCCTTCAGAGCAGCGGCGCTGTACGGGGGCGTCTGACGGGCAGAAAAGATTCCCTTCATGTGCAGGCATCGGTCAGACTGAACGAATCCCGCTACAAGGATTTTTCATTTCAGTCCCTCGAACTCCGAAGCAATTCATTTCTAACGAAAACAGATACCATCATACGGGCTAACCTGCTGGTGAAAAATCCCGGGAATAAGTCGATGGTGATCGACTCATTGTCATCACGGATCGAAGCAAGGCCTGATTCCGTTTTTCTGGATGCGCAATTCACTCACAAAGTTTTGAAGAGCCGTTTAAAAACGGGCATTCTTCTGGGCAAGAAACTAAAACTGATCCTCACGGATTGGTTCATCGACTATAAAAACGAACATTGGTCCCTGGGAGAAACCCCCGCCACCTTCGAAATCGACTCGGTCAACTACAGGGTCAATAATTTTGTGATCGCATCAGGAAGCGCAGACAGTGCCCTGCAGATCAGAGCAGACGGCGTAATCAGCCGTCTGGGAGAAGAAGATTTTAAGCTTAATCTGAAGAATATCGGACTGGCACGAATAGCCGAACTGGCTCAGACCGGCACGGACGCATCCGGACTTCTCAATCTGACCCTTGATTTGAAGGGAACAGCTGATTCCCCCTCCCTGAAAGGCGATTTTAATTTTCAACGGGCAGTGATCAACAAATATCCTCTCCGTAAAATGGAAGGTAAGTTCGTTTATCAGGACAACCGGGCAGAGATCGAAACAGAGATTGTCCCCCGCGACAGCGGAAGAATTGACTTTTCGGGTAGTATTCCGCTTCAGATGCATCTTGACAGCATGAACTTCAACCTTAATCCAAATGACCCGATCGAAGCCCGGCTGCTGGTACAAAGATTCCCGTTGGCCATCCTGAACGCGTTCGTGGCGGCCGACGAGGTCAAAGGCGATATGAACGGAGAAGTAACTATCGGCGGGACTGCCAAATCGCCCGATCCGAAAGGGAATCTGCAAATGAAGAACGGGTCATTTAAACTGAAAAAATATGGTATCGATTACCGGAATATTGGCTTCAATGTCCGGTTCTTACCGGAAAAGGTCGTTCTGGACACGTTTCTGATCAGGACCGACGACGGACGCATGACCGCGACGGGACACGCGGACTTCAATTCTGCATTCTACAAAGGCGACGTCAGCAAATCGCAGATCAACCTTCTGTTTGACAAGTTCAATCCGTTCGACCACGATCAGTTTAACATGCAGCTTTCGGGCCG
>CAZOYZ010000394.1:2042-5307 GCA_964584045.1 uncultured Prolixibacteraceae bacterium
GGAAAGATCAAGCTGAAAATACCGAGGAACACCTGGATCAAAAGTGACGACATGCACATTGAACTTTCGGGTGATCTGGAAATCCTTAAAAATAAAAATTTCTTCGAGCTCTTCGGAACGGTTGACGTGGTACGGGGACAGTATGACCTGCTTGGAAAAACGTTTGTGATCAACAAAGGGACCGTCAGGTTCCAGGGAGGCGAGGAGATCACTCCCAACCTGGATATCACCGCTTCATATGGATTCCGGTCGTCAGAACGGGTGGAGCAAAACCTGGCTGTCCATGTCACCGGAACTGCAGAATCACCGTCCGTGAGCTTCTCGATGGGAGGCGATTCGATTAATGAAGGCGATGCGTTTTCCTATATTTTGTTTGGAAAGGGAATGGATGAACTGACTACCAGTCAGCAGGCCAACATGGCCGGATCGGGAGGTGGGACCATAGCCGGCAAGGCGGCTGCCTCAATTATTTCATCACAAATATCCGATTTTCTTGGAAGCAAACTTAACATGGACTACCTGGAAATAAAAAGCGAGGGAGGATTCGAAAACGCCACGGTTGTGGTAGGAAAATATGTAACCAACGACTTATTTGTCAGTTATGAGCAACGGTTTGGAGAGAAAAATGAAAAAGATAATCTGGCCACCTACGAAGTAAAACTGGAATATGAACTTTTCAAATTCCTGTTCCTGCAATTGAACAATTCATCCATCGACAGCGGCTTTGATGTGATCTTTAAGTTCAACTCAAAGTAGCAGACAGTTTCACGGCATCCGGTTTGACAGAGAGCAGAAGATCCCGGCAAGACCCTGCTTGTGGATTTAAAACCTCAACATGTAGACGAATCTGTGCAGAATACCCTGTCCGGCATTCCTGTCCGGGCACGACTTGCTTCCGATAACCAATTAATACTAAACACTATATCGAACAGCTTCTCCTTCATATCATCGCCTGGCACAAAAATTTGACAGGATTGTACGAACTGTGAATATTAATCCATAATAATACATACCATTATGCTACGTTTAGCGCTGATATTTTTTCTCGTTGCCCTGGTCGCTGCGTTGTTCGGTTTCGGGGGCATTGCTGCCGGTGCAGCGGAAATTGCAAAAGTGATATTCTTTATTTTCGTGATCCTGTTGTTATTATCGCTGATAGCCGGAGGGATCAGAGGATTTCGGTAAAAAAAATCTCGTTTTCATAATCAGTTAAGTTCAGAGGGAGCACAACCGGTGGGTGCTCCCTCCTTCTTTATTACACATTCTGGTTTATCATCGGTAAAAACAGGATTGGCAAATTTCGTGAGAGTTGCCAATCCTGTTTTTGCAAATAATTATTCCGCTTATTCCGGTGGATAGATCTGTTCGGCGTTTCCGCCAAGGGCTGCCACCAGATCGACAGTGCTCAAAAGTTGCCGCCCGACTAACCGGATGAGTAACTGCTCTGCCTCCAGGACGCTTCTTTCTGCGTCCACCACCTCAAGATAGGTGACCAGCCCCTGCTTGTACCGTTCCCGGGAAAGGTCTGCTGTGCGGAAGGCAGCCGCCAAAAATGCCTGCTGATATGAAAGCTGTTCCTTTAACTGCTTCAGCTCGGCGGTTGCCTGCGATAACTGCTGGGTTGCCTCCACCTCATTTTGTTTCAGTCTTTCGACCGATCCTTCCAACTGGTGTTCTGTGATATCCAGCATGGATTGCCGTCTGCGCCCCTCAAATACAGGTATGGACAAATTGGCTCCCAGCAACCAGTTGCGGCTATCGCCCTCGAAAAGGTCGTCCGGAACGGCTGATATCAAACCGGCCGAGCCAAATAATGAAAGTGAAGGATAGCGGTTCCTGCGTGCGTTCTTCACTTCCTCTTTCCGGGCTTCGACAGCGAACTTGCCTGCCTCCAGGTCAGGACGGTTTAATGACCCCGACGATGTGAGCACCGGTTTCAGTCCCGGTGCAACAAACTGAATACCTTCACTCTTTACAGCAAAGCTCTCAGCCGGCTGACCGGTCAGTGCGGCAAGTTGAAGTTCGGCATCCCTTCTTTCAATTTGATTATTCCTGATCTGCACGTCGACCGATGATAATTCGGTACGTGCCCGCTGTACATCCATTTCATTAGTCAGACCCGCCTCGTACCGGGTATTGACGATGTCAAGATTCTCGATGCGGTCGAGGCGGGTCCGTTGCAAGACTTCCGCTTCTGAATCGAGCACTAACAACCATATAAAGTTTTCTGCCACCAATGCACTTACTTCCAGCTTTGAGGCCTGCTGACCTGCAGTAGCCGACTGAAACCGGAACCGGCTCGCTTTTTTCGCGGTGTTGTTCTTTCCAAAAAGATCGACCTCATACGACAATTCCACCGGCAACAGATAAGTACTGTAACGGACCCTCCCGGCAGGAACATCGAAAGGCAGCGGCCTGTTGGCCGACAGTTCTTCCCTTGTATAGGAAGGATTAATGCTGAGCGACGGGAACAAAGCCGACCTTGCCAGCCTCACCCTTGCTTCCGATTCGTTCACCCCGCTTTGCCCGGCAGCCAGTTGATGATTTTGGGTCAAAGCCTGCTTTACCAGTTCATCCAGCTTTTCATAGCCGAAAATCCGCCACCACTCCTGTTCATCCGCCGGTTGCATGGCTGGTGCCGGTTTCATAGCCGGCACCGGACGCAGGGTATCCCTTCCATGACTGATAATTACAAGATTCTCCCGTAACGTGTCCGGATACGCTCCGGTGGTTTGTATTTCCTGACCTGCTCCGCGAACCACGGACAGGAAAATGATCAATATCAGAAATTTTATTTTAGATCCCATTATGTTGTTGAGTTTGATAAAACAAATACTTTCTTATTCCTGGTCCTCAGGCGCCCTGCAGCAATCGCCACTTTCCGGCCCAACACGTAAAATACGGGCGTAAACAGCAATCCAAAGACGGTCACGCCAAGCATTCCGAAGAATACGGCAACCCCCAGCGACTGCCGCATTTCAGCACCGGCTCCTGACGCAGTGACCAACGGGACCACACCAAGGATAAATGCGAACGAGGTCATCAGGATGGGACGTAACCGCAGCCTGGCGGCTTCAATGGCGGCCTCCTTTAACTCCATTCCCTGTTCTTCCAGCTTTTTGGCAAATTCTACGATCAGGATTGCATTTTTGCTGGCAAGCCCCACGAGAACAACCAGCCCGATCTGGGTAAGAATGTTGTTGTCCATACCTGCCAGATCAACACCCAGCATCGCCGACAATAAACACATGGGAACGATCAGGAT
>CAZOYZ010000395.1:0-5292 GCA_964584045.1 uncultured Prolixibacteraceae bacterium
TATCTTTCCTATGCCATGCCTCATGTGCCGATCTTTGCGTCAGACCGGTTCCTGGGCACATCAAGAGCCGGACTGTACGGCGATGTGATTGAAACAATTGACTGGAGTGTCGGAGAGATCCTCAGAAAAATAAAGGAACTGGGATTGGATGACCATACCCTTGTTGTCTTTTTAAGTGATAACGGGCCCTGGCAAAATATGCCCGACCGAATGTTCAGCAATGACACGATAAAACCCTGGCACTGCGGAAGCGCCGGACATCTGCGCGGTTCAAAAGGAAATACCTGCGAAGGGGGAGTCCGTGTTCCCGCGATCTTCAGATGGCCTGGTGTTATTCCGGGCGGACAAGTCTCCGGTGATTTGGTCACAGCGATGGATCTCTTTCCCACCATCCTGAATGCTGCGGGAACAGGCGTTCCGGCTGGCAGAAAGATTGATGGCCACGACGTGATGGCTTTTTTACAGGGTGATGAAGTCTCGCCAACAGACGAGTATATCTATTACATGAGGAGAGATCTGGAGGGAATCCGTAAAGGGAAATGGAAATACAGGAACGTACCTGCTGCACCAGGCGCCGGGCGTACGGTTGAACTGTTTGACCTGGAAACAGACCCGGGTGAGAAATTTAATCTGGCCGGATACTTCCCGGGAAAGGTTGAGGAGTTGAAGAACAGGATGGAAGAACAGGATGGCAAACTCAGGGGAGAGGTTACGCTTCACTCCTATTAGAATGAACGCAAACATGAATATAATCATCAAAATAGTTTCAGGAATCCTGATGTTCCTGTGTTTATGCGGTTCTTCGGCTGCAGATCCCGCTCCCGGAGATATTTTTAAGGAATATGCCGGCAAGAAGAAAATCGACTTTTTTAACGGACCATATAGCCACCTTGACTCGGTTGTCACAACAATACCGGTTGATGATCTCGACCGTGCGGTGAAGGTTGAACTGGCATTTTATTACTGGGGAGGTCACATTGGGACCAGCGGACAGGAATTCAGGATTAACACGGGCAACCGCTGTAAAATTACCCAACCTGTTGTCCCGTCAGGTTCCCCGGAGTGCTACTACCGGGTCGTGACGGGTCGATCTGCCATAGAAGTGCCGTTGGACGATCTGCGGGAAGGCAGTAATACGATCACATTCTATTGCGGGGATCAGATCTGTCATGGTTTTAACTGGCCCCATTATTGGATCTATAACTATATCGTCCGGGTTTATTACGAAGACGGGAAACGATGCCAAAAAGGGCATATGATCCGTCCGGCCAAAGGCGATGTAATTGGTGATTATCCTGATCTGGAACTTTTGGCGATTAGTCCTGATTCGATAGCCCGCGTTGATTTTATCGCGTATTACGAAGGATTTGATATTGATGGTGATGGCGTTTTCACGGATTGGCAGTATCAGGTGAAGGGCGCGGAGTGGACGTCAACTGCCGGTTATGCCACCCGATCCCGCTTTGCGGCAGTGTGGGACAACTATTGGATACCGGATCAGGATAGTGCGATCCGGTTCATGGCCCGGATAACTGACCGGAACGGTTATTCGTATATGACCGAATCGATCGATCAGGTGAGCCTCGTTCGGAAAAACCGCTCCGTCAAACTATATTCTGCCGATGATTTTCCCCAGGCTTTTGCTGCCAGGAACGGCCAGTACAGGGAATGCAACATTCACGTTCCGGATGACTCTCCGGACCCGATTACCGATGCCCGGCTGCATCTGTCAACATGGTCGGCCGATGTCGATGATGACTCTCCTTTTCACGAAATCGGCATCAACCGGCAGGTAATTGCCAATAAGTTCGGGAGATTTCACGACGATTTCCTGAGCCTGCTGCCTGTTCCTGTCAGCACATTAAGACCGGTGAACAAAATCCACATCCATTCCACTTTCCGGGGACATGCCCTGGAAGTGAACTGGCCGGGGCCGGCCTTGCTGGTTGAAAGAAGCAAAGTATCGGACGGTCAGTTAAACCGGTGTCGGGTGGAAATAAAATCGGGAGAGGATCCGGTTGTGAATTTTGAGAATAATATCTTCAAAGCTTGTATCCGCTCTCATCAGGGTGCTGCCTGTGGTGTAGAACATGCCATTCGCGACTGGATCGTGAAAAGCAGGAATGTGAACCAGGCTGTCTTTTACATCGATGCGTGCGCCCAAAGAGGACCGCTGAAACAAGCCACAGTTCTCTTTGAACGTCCGGACTCTGCCCAAATACAACTGGATTATCTGGATTGTAAAAGCGGTTCGGTCCATGCGGTATCACGATACACGTTTTATCGGGATAGCCCTTTTATCCGGATTGACTATTTAAAATACCCGAAAGGCTGGTGGAATACCGTGGATATTGGTAAACCCGGAGGACAAAACACGGGCGTGTATAAAATCTACGGAATGGAAGACTATCCCAGAAATGTATCCTTGTATCCGGATAGTTACTGGAATACCTATGATCCCGGTTATGAATCTGATCCCAAAGATGGTGGTGTACTTCACTATAAAGGATATCTGATCATGCTGTTGGGCGATCTGAAGAGTGCGACGGGTTTTGGCAGGATCATACCGGTACGAACGGACGAGTCGGGGGGCGTTAAGATTCTGAAGTTGTTAAACAGAAGGGGATTCGAAACATTTCCTGCCACGGGAGACGGGGGAAAACCTTATTCATCCGCCATTTTTGTTTTCGATCAGGGACTGGAAGAAGCCATGAAACAGGCAAAAGCATTCATTGATCATTTATGACTAAATTTTGAAATATACAAAAAATGAAAACGTTAAGAAAAGTGCTTCTCTTGCTGGGATTCTCAGGTTGTATGATTGCCGGTACTGCACAGGAAAAACCTTCGTTTGGCCTGTTTGAGCTGGAGAAAGGAACTGCGCTTCACCCGAAAATATGCGATGTGGATAAAGACGGGATCAATGACATCGTGCTGGTTTGTGATTACACAGATCCGGCGATCAAAACGAAGGAAAAAATCAAGAATATTTGTTGGTTAAAGGGGCCAACTTACGAGAGAAACCTGATTGCCCCGGTCAATTACCGGGCCTGCGGAATGGCTGTGGCTGATGTAAATCAGGATGGGTTTGATGATGTGATTGGTTTGGATGATTATGATGGAATTGATGAAAACGGGAATGGTAAATTGTTTGTCTTCCTCAATCCGGCTGCGACGGGAGGAGAATGGCAACGGACGGATCTGGGTAATGTGAGTTATGCCAAAGACATTGAGACCGGCGATCTGAATGGCGATGGATTGACCGATGTTGCGATCAGGACCGTCAACAGCAGGTTACATCTGTTCATACAGGAAAATGGCGGGTGGGGCAAAACGACGATCGAAACACCGCCTTTTGACGGACTTGCTGTCGCCGATCTTGATGGAGACGGGGATCTTGATTTGGTGTTGAACGGCTTGTGGTTTGAGAATAATCCGCGAGGCTGGACGAAGCATGATTTTGATAAGTCATGGTATACGCAGAAGACCGGTAAGGATGGGCATTGGAGTGACAATAACACCCGGGTCAGCGTGGCGGATATCAACGGTAATGGAAGACCGGATATTGTTATTTCACAATCGGAGGGGACAGGTAATCCGCTCACCTGGTATGAGAATCCGGGAAATCCTGCCAAAACAAAAAGATGGGAATCGCATGGCATTAGTCAGCAGGATCATCTGCATTCATTAAGCTTGAACGATTTTAACAATGACGGTTTGATGGATGTGATGGTGGGTAAGTTGTTGCTGCATACAGATACCATGGAAAACGCGCATCCTGTCACGATTTTTTATAACAATGAGAACGGTAGCCGGTGGATTTCGCACACGCTGAGCGAAAAAGGCTGTTATGGGGCAACATCCGGAGACCTGGACAATGACGGAGACATCGACGTGGTGGCCCCGCGAAATTATGAACGGGGACCGGTGACTGTCTTCCGGAATACGCTGAACGATTCCAGACGGCCGCTGGACCACTGGACGTATATTCAGATTGACGATAAAAGGGGAAAATGGGGCGATCTGGATGAACCCGAGTGGCTTCGCTATTTTGGATTGTATGCCGGCGATGCAGATCGGGATGGTTTTTTGGATCTGATAACGGGGCGTTACTTTTACAGGAATCCGGGAAGGGATATGAGCGGGAAGTGGGAACGCTGCGAGTTTGGTATCAATGTGGATGCGGTCTTGTTCACGGACGTGGACGGTGACAGCCTGGCCGACTGCATCGCATCAGCGTTCCCCGATGTATACTGGTTGGAAGCCGTCGACAAAAGCTGCACAGAATGGACTAGTCGTGTTATTGGCAAAGTCACTCCTCCCAAACACGTCAACGGACAGGGAGCTGCTTTGGCACAGCTTATCCCCGGAGGCAAGCCGGAAATTCTGTTGTCGACAGGCAAGGGCGTTGTGTGTATCGAAATCCCTGATGATCCGGAAGCCGGCATGTGGCCCGTTCACAGTATTGCGCCGGAAGCGCTTCATGAAGGAATTGGAACGGGCGATGTCGATGGCGACGGAGATATTGATATCAGTACTTCCATTCGCGTGGATGGTCTCGGAAAAGGAGTTGTTTGGTGGGAGAATCCGGGTACGTTGGAAGCTTCGTGGGCAATGCATGCCGTCGGAGAAACTCCCGGGTGGGCCGATCGTTCGTTGATCGCTGATATGAATGGAGATGGCTGGAGCGATGTCGTTGTTGCTGAGGAGCGTCACCCGGGGCTGGAGCCCGACGCGTCCCTTTTCTGGTTTGAGAATCCGGGGGAAGAGGGTGATTGGATCAGGCATAGGATCATCACCCAATACTCCATGAATAATCTGGATGGCGCCGACCTGGATGGTGATGGTGATATTGATCTGGTCACCAATGAACATAAGGGACCGCATCAGACGCAGGTGCTGGAGAATGACGGGAACGGCAATTTCACGGTTCATTGTATCGATGTCGGACATGAAAGTCACCTGGGCGCCAAACTGTTTGACATGGATAATGACGGAGATCTGGATATGGTTGGCATGGGCTGGGATGCACATTCTTTTGTTCATTTATGGCGAAATGATGCAAACAACCGGGTTTCCATCACCGATGGCGTATGCGACGAAGGTCAGGCGTGCTATAAAATTGAAACGCCATTTGCGACCTTCTTTTTACAGAAAGAAAACGGCGGTTTTTCGAGTATCCTTGACAGCCGCGGGACAGACTGGGTCAATTTTAAAAACAGCGATCTGCCGCATGGCCCTGCCCTGGCCGCTTCCGCCTACCGGGGCATGCCCAACCTTCAGAATCGTTGT
>CAZOYZ010000396.1:0-2367 GCA_964584045.1 uncultured Prolixibacteraceae bacterium
TCGTTCCAGCCGCTGAACGGAAATTGGGCCATCGGAGCAGCCACACCGATATTGATCCCGATGTTACCTGCATTTGCCCTGCTCCTGAAGGTTCTGGCCGACAGCCCGTCCTGCGTAAAAATGCAGGCCATATTCCCGTAATGGTTTCTATTCACAAAAGCGATGGCATCGTCAAGGGCCTTCATGGAAATGAGGCTCATCACCGGACCAAAGATCTCGGTGTTAACCGTTTCACCCTCCAACGCCAAACTTTCCAGTATGGTGGGTCTTATAAAATTCCCTGATTCATATCCCTCGATATGGGGATCCCTGCCATCCAGCAGAACGGTTCCACCCTCAGCAACGGCCTGGTCGATCAGACCTTCCACCCGCAACCGGCTGGCTTTGGTGATCACCGGTCCCATATCCACTCCCGGATCCAGACCAAAACCGGTAATTTTGGCTTTAGCCGTCTCATAAAGCGCTTCCTTCAGTTCGCCCTTTTCATCGCCCACCAGGATGACGTTCGAAGCGGCCAGGCAACGTTGCCCGGCGCAGCCATACACACTGTCTGCAATAATCCTTGCCGACATACCGACATCCGCATCCGGCAGCAAAACCACAGGGTTTTTTGCTCCTCCCTGTGCCTGAACGCGCTTTCCGTTCGCTGTTCCCGTCGAGTAGATGTACCGGGCTACAGCCGTGGAGCCAACAAAACTGATCGCCTTCACGTCCGGATGGGAAAGTAAGCTGTTGACGGCCTCCTTACCTCCGTGTACCAGATTGATAACCCCTTTGGGAACGTCCAGCCGGGCAATCAGATCCATCACCTTCTGCATGGTCAGGGGAACCTTTTCCGACGGTTTCATGATAAAGGTATTTCCACAGGCAATGGCATAGGGGAGAAACCAAAAGGGGATCATTCCCGGAAAATTGAAAGGGGCGATACAGACGCAAACGCCCAGCGGCTGCCTGATCATAAATTCATCAATTCCCGGTGCAATGTTCTCGATGAATTCGCTTTGTATCAACATGGGGGTCGCACAGGCCACT
The DNA here is from genome assembly GCA_964584045.1 of uncultured Prolixibacteraceae bacterium. Taxonomy (GTDB): domain Bacteria; phylum Bacteroidota; class Bacteroidia; order Bacteroidales; family Prolixibacteraceae; genus JBCFBK01. Next base: position 1,033 of record CAZOYZ010000396.1, read on the forward strand.
TCCACGTTTTCAATGGCACGCTGGATCTCTGCCTTTGATTCGGCAAACGTTTTTCCGCATTCGAGCGTGATGGTACGGGCCAGGTCGGGCAGATGTTCCTCCAGTAATTTTTTCAACTGATAGAGCGGCTGAACCCTTTTGATCACGGGTACCTGTCTCCATTCTTCAAAAGCCCTGACGGCAGCCCCGACAGCACGATCAACATCTTCCGCATTCTTCGGGCCTGCCGGGACTTTGCCCAAAATCTGCTGACTGGCAGGATTGACCACATCCATCGTGTGACGTTCTTTACTGTCAACCCAGGAACCGTCAATATAGTTCTTTAAAATATCCATTGTCGTTATCTTATAAAAAATACCGTTGTCTCTTTTTATGTTCCATGTAATTCTCCCGGGCGCCGGCAACTGAATCCATTTCAGAAACTTCAGCGACAGGAACATCCCACCAGGCATACCCGTATCCTTTCATCTTTCGTTCCGGGACAGTCTCGATGCAGATCACGGTCGTCCCGGCATTTGATTTTGCCTGCTTCAATGCCTGCTCAAGTTCGGGAATGTTGCCGGTCCGGATTACGTTCGCACCCAGGCTGGCTGCGTTTGCAGCCAGATCGACAGGCAAAACAGCTCCTGCCAGTTCTCCGGTTTGATGGTCGCGATAGACGTATCGGGTACCGAAACCCTTACTGCCTATTGAACCGGAAAGGCCTCCAATACTGGCAAACCCGTGATTATCGATCAGAATGATCGTCAGTTTGATCCCTTCCTGGACGGATGTGACAATTTCTGACGGCATCATCAGGTACGACCCGTCACCGACCATTACGTAAATCTCCTTTTCAGGACAGGCGATCTTTGTACCAATGCCTCCCGAAATCTCGTATCCCATGCACGAATATCCATATTCAAGATGGAACCCTTTTGAGGAGCGGGTGCGCCATAATTTATGAAGGTCGCCGGGTAAACTTCCGGCAGCGCAGACCAGCACATCGTCCGGACCGGAAAACGTGTTGACCGCGCCAATCACTTCAGCCTGGCTCGGCAAACCCCGGGTGTCCGGCAAGTAGGCCGCCGACACTTTCCCGTCCCAGCTCTTGTTGAAAGCGGCCACCCGGTTCCGGTAGGAGTGTTCAACCTGGTAGCCGGACAACAGCTCATTCAATTCCTGAATAATCACTCTTGCATCGCCTGTTAAAGCAAGTCCGCTGTGCTTACAGGCATCAAATTCGGTGATATTGATGTTGATGAAACGTACGTCCTTATTCTGAAATGCCGTTTTGGAGGCAGTGGTAAAATCACTGTAACGGGTTCCTATGCCGATCACCACATCCGCTTCCGT
>CAZOYZ010000396.1:2467-5287 GCA_964584045.1 uncultured Prolixibacteraceae bacterium
TCAACGCCATCCCGTTCGGAATACTGATTTTTAAGAAATGCGATCGTAGCCTGTGCTACCGTTAATCGGATGGTAGACATAATCGTGTTTGATTAGAGTGGTTTAAAAAAATTTAAAATCCCCCTCTTGACTCAATAAAGGCCAGTATCTCGTCTTCATAGGGCGAAAAATTGGCGCAGCCAAGCTGGGTCACAATGTGGGCACCGCAGGCATTACCCATCCGGCACGACCGGTACCAGTCCCATCCCTTGAGATAGCCGTAAATGAAACCGGCGGCAAAAGCATCGCCTGCACCCAACACATTTAAAACTTCCACCGGAAATCCCGGCACATCAATCACTGTTTTATCAGGCAAACAGACCCGGGCTCCCCTCGATCCTGACTTCATGATCAGCACATCGACTCCCAGCGCCAGAATTTTCTCAATGGCGTCATCAACATTTCCCGTGATCTTAGGCGCTGAGATTTGCTGGTGCTGAATGCTGAGTTGTGATTCATCTTTCAGGCAGGCGGCAAGGATCTCTTCCTCGGTACCCAGAACAATATTGACATTTCTCAAGAAGGCGCGGGTGGTGATGCCAAATGCCCGGATATCATACCATTGGTCAGCCCGGAAGTCCAGGTCGAGCAAAACAGGAATGTCATTTTCCCGGGCAATTTCCGCGGCCAGGAAAGCCGCACTACGGGTAGGTTCCATATTGAGGGCCGTGCCCGACACCTCCAGCATCCTGCATTCCTTCACATCGGCATGAAGGACATGGTCGATGGTCATTTGAGAATCCGCGCAGTTGGCCCGGTAATACACCAAAGGGAAACGGTCGGGCGGTTCAATCCCCAATAACACGGCAGAACTGCGGGTACCGGGAATGACCGGGATTTTAGACGTGTCCACATCCTCTCTTTTCAAAAAATTCAAAATAAAATCACCCACTTTGTCCTTACCCACACCGGTCAGGAGGGTCGATTTTAATCCAAGCCGGCGACAGCCGACAGCAATATTCAAAGGCGAGCCGCCAACAAATGCATGGAACCCGGTAATGTCTTCAAAAGGAGCGCCGGTATCCTGCGAATACAGGTCGATCGATGACCGTCCCATGCAAATAACATCAAATGCTTTTTGTGTCATATTTTTGATTCGTTTGCTTTCACGATTGGAACCCGGGGGTCTTTCCCCTTCCATGACCCATAAATCCACTGATGATCAGGATCATCGCTGTTTGCCAGTGACTGGTCGCTGCCGGTCAAAAAATTGAGGTAATAAACATGGTAGCCATGTCCTGCAACCACCGGATGATAACCTTTGGGGATGAGAACAACGTCATTATTCTGAGCCACCGCAATTTCATCGAGGCTTCGGTCATCCGTATAAATGCGTTGAATCGCAAACCCCTGAGGCTTGTCTATCTTGTAAAAATAAATCTCCTCGAGCCTGGCTTCTTTCAGGTTGCCATCCTGGTCAGTTTTCCGTTCGTCATGTTTGTGCGCCGGGAATGAACTCCAGTTCCCGGACGGTGTATACACTTCCACGCTGATCAGCCGGTGGCAATCGAAACCGGGCTGGATCAGGCTGTTGATCTGACGCGTCGCATTATCACCTCCTCTGATCTCGATCGCTGCTTCTTCAGGCAGTTTGAAGCACGCAGGATGATCTTCGTCCGTCTCACACCAGCCACAGGCAATATCCAGCAATTCACTCTCCGCTTTCAGTTTGAACCCGGTATGTCGGGGCAGATAAAGCGTGTGGGCAATGCCGCTGAATACATCTTTCCTTCCGTTAACCGTTTTCCAGCTTCCCTTGTCGGTCACCACCGAATAGTTGCCCCCCAGCAGGATGATCCCGTATTCATTTTCGTCTGTACTTCCTTCCCAAACCTCGCCTTGTTTCATCAACCGCGCCTGAAAATTAAGATACTGCCAGCGGGCTTCTTCTTTGGTAATGCTCTGATAGATCCCTGAGGTGGCAGCCTGCTTTGCCAGGAGCGGGTATTTCTTATCCAGCTTCATGTTTTATAATTTAGCGTAAAAGGATTTTAACTGACCGGTTGAACCTAACAGGTCAAATTTCTCAAGCATATACGTTTCAATCGTCGAAACATATTCTTTACCGGGAATAACCGGATCGAACCGGTCCGGGTGATCGCGGAAAAATTCCCGGTGTACGCGGGTCCAGATCAGGCGAAGATCGGTAGCAATGTTGACTTTGCACACCCCATAGGCAATGGCTTTTCTCAGTTCGGACGGATCGACACCCTGCGCATGCGTACCCAGGTTGCCTCCCGCAGCATTGATCCGTGAAATTTCTTCTGCCTTCACTGCCGAAGCTCCATGCAAAACAAGAGGGAAACCGGGCAGCCTTTTTTGTATTTCCTGTAAAATATCCAATTGCAGTCCCTGTGTGCCTGAAAATTTATAGGCACCGTGGCTGGTACCCACGGCAATAGCCAGGCTGTCACATCCCGTTCTTTCCACAAAATCCTCGACCTCCGAGGGCTGCGTATAGCGCCGGAGCTTTTCATCCACGTGCAAATGATCTTCCACACCGCTTAACACGCCAAGTTCGGCCTCAACAAAAATGCCCTTCGCCCGGGCTTTGTCAACGACACGTCTTGTCCTTTCCACATTCTCGTCGTACGGCGAATGCGAAGCGTCGATCATGACGGAAGTATAGTCGCCCGATTCAACCGCCTGGTCAACATGGTCTTCATCGCCGTGATCCAGATGGATGGAAAAACAGGTATCGGGAAAGATCCCGGCTGCAGCAGTGACCATTCGGCTCATCATCGCCGGATGGGCATAATTTCTGGCGGCCGGAGTGATCTG
>CAZOYZ010000397.1:0-5263 GCA_964584045.1 uncultured Prolixibacteraceae bacterium
ACGCTTGGAATAAGGATGAATTCCCTTCCGTTGTCATATCGTGGTTCCCAACTGACATGCCATACGGAATTATGCCGTGCAAACGATCCATGAATTGGCGGGCCTCCTCCCACTGCCCCTGATTATTCATATCAACAATATCTTCAGCATGACTTACACAAACAATGTGCTGGGATTCAATATCCTCAGTAATCCATTGTGTTTGGGAATCGAATATTGGATTTGTTACCTCTTCCCGGCTATCGGGCTGGAGCTTTGTACCCCTCCCTAAATATCCTTGTGTATCGGACATAACAACTACACTAAAACTTCCTTTCGGCGCCGGCGAAAGTGCTTCCACTTTTCTTTGCGCCATTACCTGATTGATCCCGTCTGCGGCAAAAGCAACCAGGCATATTACAAATAATCTTCTGATCATGATTAGTGTTTTACAAATTCAATTATCTTCTTCCCAATTCCCGAATTCTCCATAATTCCCCTGAATTCTGACGCTGCAAACTCAAGTACCTTGTAATTACGACGTGTATACAATAGCCTCATTATGTATTACTAAAAATCTAATTTGAAAGTTCAGCCATATTCAAAAAATCGATCCTTCCCTTTCCTCCAATGCCTATTCCAGCAATGTTTAATTTGTCTTTTGGTGAAACATACCCAAACTTGTTCCCCGTAATATTTCCCGGAACAATCGTGAACCCTATTGATGATAAACCCGTATTTCTTATGAAATCCCTGCAGGGGACACCTTTTTTATTTATTTCATAAATCATCGTTAGTTATAATCATGAATAGGATACACCTGCGTTGCTATCCGGATATTTTAAATAAAGAGGCTGTCATTTTTGACAGCCTCTTTATTTAAAATTCATCAGTAGCCAGGGTTTTGGCCGAAGGTTATCCCGTTTGCTTCGTAATAATCGATCTGAGTCTGAGGGATTGGCCACAAAGGTTTAGTTTCATCATAGGTTTTCACCTGCGGGTTTTCACCTTCAATATTTTCCCATTCTTCTTTAATTGTGCCCCAACGCAGCAGGTCGTAGTACCTGGTTCCCTCAAATGCCAGTTCTATCCGTCGTTCATGACGTATGATTTCCCGTAATTCACCCTGTGAGCCTCCAGGGAAATTTAATGCATTGGCAACCGTGAATCCCGCTCTTGCGCGTATCAAACGCATCGTTTGGTTCCATTCATTAATACCAAATTGCCCCAACTCATTTTTTGCCTCGCTATACATCAGGAGCACATCCGCTAATCTTAAATGGATCACATCCTGTTCGCTTCTGGTATCATACCCGGCATAAACATTTGTATCCAAATACTTTTTAATTGCGAATTTAGTAGGTCTTCCTTCCGCATAATATATATATCCATTGGTTTGGTCATATACCCACGGTTCTCCTTCCTTACAGAAAATGGATTGCTGTAATCGCGGATCCCTGTTTTCCCACAGCGCATCGGGATCAAATTGAGGGTCTTCGCTAATTGAAAGTCCGTTAATTGTAAGGTAATCATTGACTAAATCTTCCAAAACATTGAATTTGGTTTCCGATCCCAACTGATAGTCCATACTGTGATACAGGTTGGGCGCCAGGAATTTTACCGAAAACAGGATCTCCGTATTGTCCTCTCCCTGTCCTTCATCCAGGAACATAGACCGGTAATCGGGGTATAACGATGTCTTCCCGGATGAGATTACTGCTTCTGCCTGTTGTGCAGCACCCGACCAGTCTCCGCTATACAATAATACACGCGCTTTTAATGCCCTGGCGGAATTTTTCACCGCGTGGCCGGTAAATACCAAATCAGGAAGATTCTCTATGGCATAGTCAAGGTCTTCGTGTATAAAATCCATGATTTCTTCCTTGCTGTTTCTCCCTTTCGATGCATCTTCAACACTGGCGGCCGATTCAAACAATGGCACACCTCCATAATTCAATACCAGTTCGTGGTACGCAAAAGCCCTTAAAAACCGGGCTTCAGCCATGTAAAGGGTCTTAATACCTTCATCCAGGCCGGCAAGGCCAATTTTGGAAAGGAAAATATTGATCCTTGAGATCAGCTCAAAACAGGTAGAATAGTATTCTGTCGCCAATCCCGGCGTAGATGGATTTAAAGATCCTGTCGTCATGTCAGTTACTCCCCAGTATTGAGTAAAAAATGCATTATCTGTCAGCCCATCCCAATAAGCCTTATTCCCCCCAGTCATTGTGACTGCTGAAATATACCCGGAATACAAACCGCTGTAACAAGCGGTTAACCCCATTGCTATTTCATTTTCCGTTGTCCAGAAAGTCCCGTCTGAAAGTTCATCATGAGGATATTTATCCAGAAATCGTTCACAGCCCCAGAAGGATAGAGCTATGAATAATAATATAAATCTATTTTTAACGCTTTTCATAATTTCTATTTTAAAATTTAACATCCAGACCTAAAGATAAAATACGTACCTGCGGATAACCTGTCTGTGTATTCATCTCCGGATCGCCGCCAAATTTATTCTTATCCCATTTTAACAGGTTTTCGCCGGAAAAATAAACCCGGCAGGATTGCATACCAATTTTACTGATGATGCCTCGGGGAATATTATACCCGATTTGAAGATTCTTTAAACGAAGATAAGACTTATCATAAAGGTAAAATGAAGACGAATACCTCATTGCCGGTATATTTATATGGTTGTATACGAGAAGAGGCACTTTATTGGAATGATTCTCTTCTGTCCATGCATCCTCCCAAAAAGTAACAGGGGTGATAGCCTGATAGAAAGGTATACTCCCCAGCCTGCTGCCAAATGATTTATACCCGTAAACTCCATACAGGAAAACTGAAAAATCAAAGTTTTTATATTGACATGCCAGATTTATTCCACCATCAAACTTCGGATAAACTCCATCCATGACCACCTTGTCATCCGCGTCAATGACTTTATCGTCATTCTGATCTCTTAATTTGATGGCCCCGGGAAAAACTTTATACGGATGTGTTGCCGAATTAGTAATGTCGTCCTGATCCTGGAAAATACCGTCAAATTCGTGCAGATACCACGATCCGTAAGGTAAACCTTCTTCATAGATAAAATTTCCGCTAATTTCCCTTGCCCCATATTCGACCAATTTATTTTTATAATGCGATAAGGTAAGATCAACCTGGTACCTGAAATCACTTATTTGTTTACCATGTCCCAGAATGATCTCATAACCGGTATTTTTCATTTTTCCACCATTGATCGTCGGACCGGTCAAACCTAATGCTGAAGGTACCTGAAGCGACCGGATAATATCTTTGGTTTGTTTATTGAATAAATCCAGAGAAGCTGAAAACAGTCCATTAAAAATGCTTAGATCAAAACCTAAATTAGAAATGGTCGTGGTTTCCCAGGTAATCTTGTCATTGGTAAACGCACCGATATATGCTCCCTGGGATTCCGTATCCGAAAAAGCATAATTTTCCCCAAGCGAAACCGTATTTTGATAAGGATAAATACCTACCTCCTGGTTTCCCAGTTGCCCCCATGTACCTCTGACTTTTAGATTATCGATCCATTGAAGTTTCTTCATGAATGATTCTTCTGATAATCTCCATCCTGCCGATAAAGACGGGAAAAATCCCCACCGGTAATCGGGGTGAAAACGGGAACTGCCATCGTACCGGAAAGATGCTTCAAATAAATACTTTCCTTTATAATCGTAATTTACCCTTCCAAACAGGGACTGAAGCGACCAATCGGAAATGGTACCGTTGTTGGTCTGTCCTTCAGTACTTCCGGCAGATAAGGCATCCAGAGAATTGGATGAAAAGTTTGACCGGTAGCCCGACAGGTCTCCATAGTCATAACTTTCCTGATTATAACCCAACAGGAGATTGATCGAATGCGTACCCGCGATAATTTTATTATACCTCAGGGTGGAATAAACGGTGTTATGTATGGATTTGTCCCATGTATCGGTGATTGAGTTTACGGTCCTGTTCCACCAATTCCTTGAAAATACCCCTGTATGATAGAGATAAGTGGGGACTAGCATCTCGTGTGTCTTACTATCCTGCCTGGTCAATTTGGTCGAACCGGTAATATCCCATGAAAAATCTTTCAGAAAATTGATCCGGAGGTAAGCATTGGCAAGGACATTATAGGTGTAGGTATGGATGCTGCCTGCTTCGCCTGAAACGGTTAAGGCAGGATTTTTATTGGAATATTCAAACGAATAGGCTTTATCTGTCCACCTCCCACTACCATCAGGCAATTGAGGAGCAAAAGTCGGTTGTTGCATTAATACAGTCCACCACAAATCGCTCGCGGTAGTAAATGGACCCTTCTTAATCCCATGCTCAAATATTACATTTGTTCCGAATTCGATCTGGTCGTTAATTTTGAAATCAAATTTTGTCCTGCCGGTATATTTTTTATAGTTGAGCGCATCCCTGATAATACCATCCTGGTCGTAATACCCCAATGAAACATCATACCTGGCCTTTTCGTTACCTCCTGTAACGCGAAGATGATGATCCATCACCAACGGAGACGGTATCATATAATCGAACCAGTCAAAAGACTGATACCCTGGTTCTGTCCCTACCCTGTATTTTTCAATCTCCGATGTACTATATTTTACACTGGCTGCTGCATAGCCGGCACTAATTGCATTATCGGCAGCTTTATTAAGGAGTTCCATATACCCGGCAGCATCGGTATGCTGATCCATAAATTCAAAGGGCATAATAATGCGATGTACTGCAAAATTACTGCTGTACTGCAGGTTCATTGGCTCTATTTTCCCCGATTTGGTCGTCACCAGGATGACACCGTTTGCCGCCCTTGCACCGTAAATAGCAGAGGACGCGGCATCTTTCAAAACAGATATTGATTCAATGTCTTTTACGTTCAGCATATCCAATGATCCCACGACTCCATCCACAATAACCAAGGGATCGTTTGAACTGCCGTATGAGTTAAGCCCCCGGATCCGGATGGTATAACCCTCATTCCCAGGTTCTCCATTACCCTGCGTAATACTTAAGCCAGGGGTTTTCCCCTTCAAAGATTGTAAGGGGTCCTGCACCGGACTTTTTACCAGGTCTTCGGAAGTAACTGAAGATATTGAACCTGTCAGGTTCACCTTTTTCATGGTCCCGTACCCGATCGCAACCACCTCTTCCAGGCCAATGGCTTCTTCCTGTATGATCACATTGACAGTTGCTTTCCCGGATACAGCAATCTCCTGGGTTTTCATTCCAACAAACGAGAAAATCAAAATGGCATTGTCCG
>CAZOYZ010000398.1:0-2151 GCA_964584045.1 uncultured Prolixibacteraceae bacterium
CGATCTCCAAAATTTAATGGAAAAGTCTGAAATGTTGTAGAAAACCCGCGGGCGATTAAAAAATGGTTACTTTTGTCCCGACTAACACGAAAGAACAGTTGTTAGAAAAACACTCCTTGCGAGAATATGTAATTAAAAATTAAAATTATGTCACTGAAACGGAACATTCTGGATCTCAGGAAGAGGAAAGATGAAGTCCTCAAAGGCGGAGGAGAAAAGGCCATTGAAAAACAAGTTGCAATGGGCAAGCTTACCGCCCGGGAACGGATTTTGTACCTCCTGGACAAAGGCTCCTTCCACGAATATGATATGTTCGTGGAACATGCTGCCCGCGATTTTGACATGGATAAAATGACGCTGGCCGGCGATGGCGTGATCATCGGCACAGGAACAATCGACGGTTCGCCGGTTTGTGTTTACGCCCAGGATTTTACGGTCGCCGGAGGATCGCTCGGACTGATGCATGCCCGGAAAATCACCAAGATCATGGACCATTCGCTGAAAATGAGAGTTCCGTTGATCGGGATCAATGACTCAGGGGGAGCACGTATCCAGGAAGGTGTGAATTCACTTGCAGGATACGGTGAGATCTTTTTCCGGAATACGCTGGCGTCGGGAGTTATTCCTCAAATATCGGTCATTCTCGGACCCTGTGCCGGAGGTGCGGTTTATTCCCCTGCCCTGACCGATTTTGTTTTTGTGGTCAACCAGATCTCTAAAATGTTCATTACCGGCCCCGGAGTGATCAAGACCGTCCTGGGCGAGGAGATTTCGATGGAAGAACTGGGCGGCGCCAAAGTCCATGCCGAAGTTACCGGGAATGCCCATTTTTACGCGGAGAGCGAAACCGAATGCTTCGAGCAGATCAAGAAACTGATCTCATACATTCCCTGGAATAACACGCAAAAAGCAAAAGTCCTTGAACCGGCAAAACCCACGTTCAAGAAAAAAATTGAAAATATCGTTCCCTCCGACCCCAAGCTCCCCTACGATATCCGCGATATTATCAAAGCCATCACGGATAAATCGGAATTCTTCGAGATCATGGAACGTTTTGCCCCCAACATTGTCATCGGGTTCGGCCGTATGGACGGAGAGACGATCGGGTTCGTTGCCAATCAGCCCAAAATACTGGCCGGAGTGCTCGACTGCGACAGTTCCGATAAAGCCGCACGTTTTATCCGTTACTGCGATTCATTCAATATCCCGATCATCACGTTCGAGGATCTGCCGGGATATCTGCCCGGCGTGGACCAGGAACACGCGGGTGTGATCAGACATGGTGCGAAAATCCTGTATGCATACAGCGAAGCTACCGTCCCCAAGACCACCGTGATCATCCGGAAAGCTTACGGCGGCGGTTACATCGCCATGAATTCGCGGCACCTCCGCGCCGACTTTGTCTTTGCCTGGCCAACCGCCGAAATCGCCGTGATGGGACCGGAAGGCGCTGCCAATATCGTGTTCCGGAAAGAGATCGCCGAAGCAGACGACCCCGAAGCGATGCGCCAGCAAAAGATCCAGGAGTATAAGAATAAGTTCGCCAATCCGTATGTGGCTGCAGCCCAAGGTTATATCGATGAGGTCATCGAACCGCAGGAAACCCGCAAGATGTTGCTCCATGCGCTGAAAATTTCTGCAAACAAATCGATTTCGGGACCCGCAAAAAAACATGGGATCCCGCCATTTTAGTCACAAATAGCGAGTCACCAGTCGTGAGTTGCGTCCAATTCTAATATTCTAATATTCTAATATTGGCAAAAATGGCTGAAGAAAAAGTTGAAACAATCATCGTACACAGCGCTGTATACAAAACCGAATACACCAATAAATACAGAAACCGGGTCAAGTGGGAAAAACCCAATGAAAATCATATTTACTCATCTATCCCTGGAACGATCATCGACGTATTTGTAAAGCCGGGTGAGACGGTAAAAAAGGGCGAGACCCTGCTCATCATCGAAGCCATGAAAATGCATAACATGGTGCACATGCCCGTTGACGGCAAAATCAGTTCTGTCTATATCAAACCGGGCGATAAAATCCCCAGGAAATTTCTCATGATGGAAATCGCCACCTGATGCCGGCTTCCCGGACTTTTGGATGTCCGGATCTCCGAAAATCCGAACATCCGAAAATCTGACTGTCTGA
>CAZOYZ010000398.1:2251-5258 GCA_964584045.1 uncultured Prolixibacteraceae bacterium
CCATCAGCATGCCCGCCGCGTCAGAAGATCCCCCTCCCAGCCCGGCTCCTGCAGGGATCTTCTTATGCAAATGGATCCTGACCGGCGGGATCCCGTAATCGGCTTTTAAAAGCTCATACGCGCGGACGACCAGGTTATCGTGCGGATCACCCTCCGGGATCAATCCCGTCATCTGAAACTCAAAATGATCTGCTTCAATCACTTCGAGCGCATCCCGGAGCTGTACCGGATAAAAAACAGTCTCGATATTATGGAAACCATCCGGACGTTTTTCCGTGATCTGCAACCCAATGTTGATCTTTGAAATCGGATACGTAATCATCAAATAAAATATGAAGTAAAAAAATCATTGATACGATTCAACCGGATCGCACGTGCAGACCAGGTTCCTGTCTCCCCATGCATCGTCGATCCTCCCGACCGGGGGCCAGAATTTGTTCTCCTTCAGCCACGGCAGGGGGAAGGCCGCCTGCTGACGGCTGTAACTATGCGGCCAATCGTCCGAAACCACAGCCTGCGCGGTATGAGGCGCATTTTTGAGGGGATTGTCCGTTTTATCCTGTTTTCCGTCGATAATATTTTGTATTTCCGTCCGTATTTCGTTCATGGCGCTGACAAACCGGTCCAGTTCCTGCTTCGACTCGCTCTCGGTAGGTTCGACCATCAGGGTACCATGCACCGGGAATGACAACGTCGGCGCATGGAAGCCGTAGTCCATCAGGCGCTTGGCAATGTCCGTTTCGGTGATCCCCGATTCCGCTTTCAGGTGTCTGCATTCCAGGATCATTTCGTGAGCTACACGACCGTTTTCCCCCGTATAAAGTATCCCGTAGGCATCCTTCAGGCAACTTGCCACGTAGTTGGCGTTGAGAATGGCTACTTCGGTGGCCTTTTTCAACCCGTCAGCGCCCAGCATTTTGATGTACCCGTAAGTGATCGGCAACACGGAGGCGCTGCCCCAGGGAGCTGCCGACACGGCCGTTATTCCGATATGCCCGTTATTCATCACAGGATGTGAAGGCAGGAAATCGACCAGGTGTTCTGCCGCGGCAATCGGGCCTACGCCCGGACCCCCTCCGCCATGCGGAATGGCAAACGTCTTGTGCAGGTTCAAATGACAAATGTCGGCCCCTAAACGCCTGGGATTTGTCAGCCCGACCTGCGCATTCATGTTCGCTCCGTCCATGTAGACCTGTCCTCCGTACTCATGGATAATGCGGCACATTTCAACGACCGATGACTCAAATACTCCGTGTGTGGAAGGGTAGGTGATCATAAAGGCGGCCAGGACATCCCGGTGCTCTTCCGCCTTCTTCCGCAAGGCGTCCACGTCAATGTTTCCCTTTTCATCGCACGGCACGACCACCACATTCATTCCCGCCATCACCGCACTTGCCGGGTTGGTACCATGTGCTGACGAGGGGATCAGCACCACGTTACGCCGGTGGTCTCCCCGGCTCAGATGATAAGCCCTGATCACCATCAGCCCGGCATATTCTCCGGCCGCCCCCGAATTGGGCTGAAGGCTGACATCAGCAAAACCCGTGATCTCAGAAAGGTCGCGCCGGAGTTCTTCCATCATTTCCTGGTAGCCGCGGGCCTGATTTTTCGGAACAAAGGGATGGATCCCTCCAAATCCGATCCAGCTCAACGGAAGCATCTCTGTGGCCGCATTCAGCTTCATCGTGCAGGAACCCAGCGGGATCATGGAATGCGCCAGTGAAATATCGCGGTGTTCCAGCCTTTTTATGTAACGGAGCATTTCGGTTTCGGAACGGTATTTCTTAAATACCTCCTGTTGCATGTACACGGAGGCGCGCAGTTTGTCAGGGCTCAATGAGCCGGTCTCCGGGTAGGAGTTGATCGCGGAATAATGCTTGTTCGCTGCTTTGGCAAACACCTCGATGATCCAGTTCACATCATCCAGGTTGGTCGTTTCGTCGATACTTAACCCGACTTCCCCATTTTCAAAATAGCGGAAGTTCATCTCCAGTTCCAGCGACAACCATTCGATATCCTCACATTTCACGTATTTAGGTAATACGAACCGGATGGTGTCGAAATAATCCCGGTTGAGCTGTTCATACCCCAGGGCCGTGATCTCCTTCTCCAGCAAGGCTGCGATAGCATGGATCCTTTCCGCGATCTGCCTGATCCCCTCATAGCCGTGATAGACGCCGTAAAAGCCGGCCATCGTGGCCAAAAGGGCCTGCGCGGTACAGATATTGGATGTGGCCCTTTCCCGCTTGATATGCTGTTCACGGGTCTGAAGAGCCATCCGCAGGGCGCGGTTCCCGTGATGATCCTTCGAAACGCCGATGATCCGCCCGGGCATGCTTCTTTTATACTCTTCCTTTGCCGCATAAAATGCCGCGTGAGGGCCTCCGTATCCCATGGGGACACCAAAACGCTGCGAACTTCCGAACACGATATCAGCCCCCCATTCGCCGGGAGGTACCAGGATGGCCAGGCTCAGCAGATCGGCCGCCACGGCAAGCCGCACATCCGCGGCATGAGCCCGTCCGGCAAGCTCCCGGTAATCCGTCACTTCACCGTTTGAATTGGGGTATTGTACAATCGCCCCGATCACGTCATCCGTGAAGTCAAAGGCAGATGTTTCCGTCACCTTCAGTTCAATATTCAACGGTACAGCCCGTGTTTTCAACACATCAAGCGTTTGCGGCCAGATATAACGGTCCACCAGCACCACATTGGCACCTGCCCGTTCTTTTTCCCGGGAACGGACGTGAACCATCATAATCATTGCTTCGGCCGCAGCCGTGGCCTCATCAAGAAGCGACGCGTTGGCCAGATCCATCGCCGTCAACTCACATACCATGGTCTGATAATTCAGCAGCGCTTCCAGCCTTCCCTGGGAAATCTCTGCCTGATAGGGTGTATAAGAGGTATACCACACGGGATTCTCCAACACGTTACGTAAAATAACAGCCGGAGTGATCGTGTCATAATACCCCATCCCGATATAGGTGTTAAAAACTTTGTTCTT
>CAZOYZ010000399.1:0-2889 GCA_964584045.1 uncultured Prolixibacteraceae bacterium
GTGACCCCGGCGGGACTCGAACCCACAACCTGCAGAACCGGAATCTGATATTCTATCCATTGAACTACGGGGCCAAAGACGAATGCAAAAATAGTAAAACATTTCTTTCCACATGGGAAAAAAGTAAAAACTTAGATCAGGAATAGTTTGTTTTGAATTGTTGATAATTCCTTTAGCAGAATAGGGGATGAACGGTTGAAATACATTATTTTTGTCCTAATTTATGGAAACATTTACAATGACAGAAGATTTTCTGGAAAAAGGGAAGCAGTTTTTTGAGGAGTATACCAAAAAACTCATTAAAGCTAAGGATTTTTATATTTCAGATAATTTGCAGTTGAAGAAAGACCACTCCCTGAGGGTGGCCAAATTATCTGCTTACCTCGCAGGGAAACTTGCTTTGGATGACGAGGACTGCAAACTTGCCGAGTTCATTGGATTGTTGCATGATGTGGGGAGATTCCAGCAGTTTGAAAAATATCAGAGTTTTGATGACCTGAAGACAGAGGATCATGCGGCTTTGGGTGTCAGTATTCTGAAATCAGAGGAATTTTTTAAGGAAATACCGGAATCCAGGCAGCAGCTCATTATCCAGACGATCGAAATGCATAATAAGCTGAGCATCAGTTCTAAAGAGAAGCAGGTAATCCTGTTCAGCCAGATTTTGAGGGATGCCGACAAACTGGACTTATGGGAACTTGCCGTTTCTTATTTAAAAAGGGACGGGTCCTTCAGCCTCCCTTCCGTTTGCTTCAATTTGCCTAAGACTCCCGGAGTGAATGATGTGGTGATCAAAGCTATTCTGTCCGGTAAACCGGTATCAAAAAAGGATTTGCAGTCAGTAAATGACTTTAAGCTCTTTTTGATGGCTATGGTCTTTGACCTTAATTTCAGGGCCAGTTTCCAGTTATTAAACCAAAAGCAGTTGATCACCAGGATTTATGATACCCTTCCCAAACGGGATGATGTCATTAATGTTTACCGGCAAATCAGACTCTTCATCGAAAATAAATTCGTGGAACAAAAAGGAAATCGCGAATGAGTGACCGGCTGGTTTGTATCTGCAACATGGTTTCGGAGAGGGAGATCGTTCGCACCTTGAAGAAAGGAGCAAAAGAAACGGCCGATATCCAAAGGATCACCGGGGCCGGAACAAGTTGTGGCAGGTGTCTGATGACGATCGACCGGATTGTTGAAGAATTTTCGGGGATACAGCCGCAGGATTTCCAGTGCAGGCTGGAGTTTGAGGAATAGAAATATGGATGTTGTGCCGACGGCGATCGTCTGAAAAAAAAGGGGCTGTATAAAGCCCCTTCGTAGTTTCTTTGGTTTTATGATGCCTTAACGTTACGCCAGGAAGCTTAACAGGATACCGGCTGCAACCGCCGATCCGATCACACCTGCGACGTTTGGTCCCATAGCATGCATAAGCAGGTGGTTGGTCCGGTCATATTGTAGTCCAATGACCTGAGAAACACGTGCAGCGGCAGGAACGGCCGAAACACCGGCATTTCCGATCAACGGATTGATCTTGTTTCCTTTTTTCAGGAAAAGATTAATGAATTTGACAAACAATACACCTCCGGCAGTTGCAATGGCGAACGACGCAGCACCCAGCACAAAAATTCCGAGTGATTTCATGGTCAGGAACGTCGTTGCCTGAGTGGAAGCACCAACGGTTAAGCCGATCAGAATAGTTACGATGTCGATCATCGGGCCTTTTGCCGTGTCGGCCAGACGCTTGGTCACGCCACTTTCCTTAAGCAGGTTTCCAAAGAAAAGCATACCCAGAAGTGGTAACCCGCTGGGAACGATAAACGTCGTCAGAAGCATACCTACAATGGCAAAGGTGATCTTTTCTTTTTTCGAAACAGCACGGGCCGGTTTCATGCGAATCAACCGTTCTCTTTTATTCGTCAGCAGGCGCATTACCGGAGGCTGAATAACAGGAACCAGTGCCATATACGAATAGGCAGAAACAGCGACAGCTCCCATCAGGTCGGATGCCAGTTTCGATGAAACGAAAATGGCAGTAGGACCGTCAGCACCGCCAATGATACCAATGGCCCCGGCTTCTGCAGGACTATAGCCCAGAGCCAGCGCCAGACAGTAGGCTCCGAAAATTCCAAGCTGGGCAGCAGCACCAACCAATATTAGTTTCGGATTGGAAATAAGCGCAGAGAAATCGGTCATTGCGCCAATGCCCAGGAAAATCAGCGGTGGGTAAACCCCTCTGATCACTCCAAAATAAAGGTAATTTAGTACACTCCCGGATTCATAAATCCCGATTTCATTACCAGGTACAAAAGCGATATTCCCTATCAGGATACCAAACCCGATCGGAATCAGCAGCATCGGTTCAAATTCTTTCGTGATGGCGAGATAGATCAGGCTCAGACCAACCACGATCATAATCACATGGCCGAAGGTCAGATTGGCATAAGCCGTATCATTCAAAAATTCCGCGATGTGGCTGGTTATAAATTCGAAGAAACTTCCCATGGTCTATTCTCCTATTATCATTAACACATCGCCTTCCATGATGGCGTCACCTTTCGACTTCATGATCGAGATCACTTTCCCCGTTTTGTCTGCTTCAATATTATTTTCCATCTTCATGGCTTCCAGCACGAGGAGTTTCTGTCCCAATTGCACCATATCTCCAACTTTAACGAAAATATCCAGGATAACCCCGGGCAGAGGTGATTTAATGGTTCCGGTACCTTTGGGCGCAGACGGACTGGCTGTTTTGGCTGAAGCCGGATGAATATCGGTCGAAGGAACAGCAACTGTTCGGACGAGTTTAGGGGTTTTGGTGGTTTTGATCTCCTTTTCCATTTCAACCAGGTAAGGAGTTCCGTTGACCTCAATTTCGACCACATTATCCTC
>CAZOYZ010000399.1:2989-5254 GCA_964584045.1 uncultured Prolixibacteraceae bacterium
TTTGTTCATCAGACGGAAAATAATGGTAAAGGCTACGAAAAGGATAACCAGTGCCGAAAAAACAACAGACATGGCGATGATGGTCATTCCTCCACCCGAGGGGTCATATTCCACGAATTCTTCACCCGAAGTCTTTTTTGCGCTGTAATCGTTTATTGATCCGGGGGTGGTATGTGTGGTATAGATCCATTCATTTTCCTCCAGGCTGACGCGGGCATATGCGGTGTCAGGCTTTTGCACGCCGGTGATTTCGACCTTGTCGATCATGGTTTTACCATTGGCATCGAAAAGAGCGATCACACCCGATTTGCTCAGATCAAAATTCAAATGGAATACCCCACGTGTCGGTTTGTTGTCGGCAAAGAAGATCACATAGCCTTCAGGAGGCATGGCAGTTCCTGCAGTTCCGACCGGGATCCAGTATTTTTTTGGATTGTTCAGATCGTTTGTCAGATAACATCCTCCGATGTCGACATGGGAATAAGTAGAGTTGACTATCTCGATCCATGGTGAGCGTTCTCCGTAGTCATCCTCATAATTGGATACGTTATTTACCAGTACTTCGTTGATCCTTAGCCCCATTGCCCCCTGTGCTTTCACAGTGAACGCAGGAATGACAAAAAGAAAAAAGAACGTACCGGCAAGTAACTGTGTTATTTTATTTCGCATAATCATACTATAAAGGAATATTTGTGTGTTTCTTTGGAGGTACCACATCCTTTTTGGTTGCTAATGTCTGCAATGCTCTGATAATCCGGAAACGCGTGTTCCTTGGTTCAATGACATCGTCGATGTAACCATACTGGGCAGCGTTGTACGGATTGGCAAATTTATCCTTGTAATCGAGTTCAGCACTGGTAACGAATTCTGTTCTTTCCTGATCGTTTTCAATGGATTTGATCTTCTTGTTCAGAAGCACTTCAATGGCTCCCGACGGACCCATCACTGCGATTTCGCCGGTTGGCCACGCATAGTTGATATCGCCGCGCAGATGTTTTGAACTCATCACGCAGTATGCACCTCCGTATGATTTTCGCAGGATAACGGTTACTTTCGGGACTGTGGCTTCGCCATAGGCGAACAGAAGTTTTGCCCCGTGTGTAATGATACCGCCGTATTCCTGAGCTGTTCCCGGAAGGAACCCGGGAACATCGACCAGCGTCACGATCGGAATGTTGAAGGCATCGCAGAACCGGACAAAGCGTGCTGCTTTTCGGGAAGCATTGATATCGAGCACCCCGGCCAGATAGTTGGGCTGATTGGCTACAATACCTGTGGAGATGCCATTGAACCGCGCAAAACCAGTGATGATGTTCTGTGCATAATTGCGTTGTACTTCCAGAAATTCATTGTAATCAACAATGGAATGAATCACATCTTTAACGTCGTACGGTTTATTGGGATTGTCAGGAATGATTTCATTCAATAAATCTTCGAGCCGGTCGATCGGATCATCGCAGGGCATCAGCGGGGCATCTTCCAGATTGTTCTGAGGTAAGTAACTTAATAATTTATGGATCAGTGCAATTCCTTCTTCTTCATTTTTAGCGATGAAATGAGAGACCCCTGATTTGGAACCGTGTACGGAAGCTCCTCCCAGCTGTTCGTCGGTCACGACCTCGCCGGTTACTGTTTTAACAACTTTCGGACCGGTTACAAACATGTAACTGGTATCTTTACTCATGACGATAAAATCGGTCAATGCAGGTGAATATACAGCTCCTCCGGCACAGGGGCCGAAGACTGCAGAAATTTGCGGAATAACACCGGATGCCATGATGTTCCGTTCAAAAATTTCTGCATAACCTGCCAGTGCAGTAACTCCCTCCTGGATACGGGCACCTCCTGAATCGTTGATCCCGATGAGGGGAGCGCCAACCTTCATGGCCATGTCCATGACTTTGCAAATCTTTTGGGCATAAGTTTCGGAAAGTGAGCCTCCAAACACCGTGAAGTCCTGTGCAAAGACATAGATAAGACGACCATCGATTGTTCCCTGACCGGTTACAACCCCGTCGCCCAGGAACTTGGTCTTCTCCATCTCAAAGTTAGTGCAACGATGGGTCACAAACATGTCGAATTCTTCAAAACTACCTTCGTCCAAAAGTAAAGCAATGCGTTCGCGCGCGGTGAGTTTCCCTTTTTGATGTTGGGCTTCGATCCTTTTTTCGCCCCCACCCAACTTGGCCTCCGTACGAAGGTCGATCAGTTGTTTGATTTTATCCTGATTATTCATGTGTTTATTTTTTGTTTCTGCTGCTATTT
>CAZOYZ010000400.1:0-2714 GCA_964584045.1 uncultured Prolixibacteraceae bacterium
TGATGATTTACGGCGATTACGATGTTGACGGGACTACCTCTGTCGCGTTGATGGTTGAGTTTCTACGTACCCGGATCGCCAATCTCGACTATTATATCCCCGATCGTTACACGGAAGGTTATGGCATTTCACCCCGCAGCATTGAGTATGCCGCTGAAAATAATTTCTCGCTGGTCATCGTGCTCGACTGCGGGATCAAAGCTGTTGAGAAGATCAGGCAAGCACGGGGAAAAGGCATCGATTTCATTATCTGTGATCACCATAATCCCGACCAGACCATTCCCGATGCCGTCGCTGTGCTTGATCCGAAAAGGTCGGACTGCTCCTATCCTTATAAAGATTTGTCCGGTTGCGGTGTTGGTTTTAAGCTTCTCCAGGCTTACTCCCTGAAAAATGACATTCCTGTTGTCGAACTCTACGACCTGCTCGATCTGGTGGTGGTAAGCATTGCTTCCGATATTGTTCCGGTGACCGGTGAAAACAGGGTGCTTGCCCATTTCGGGTTAAAAAAGCTGAACACCAATCCGAGCCTGGGTTTAAAAACAATTATCCGGTTCTCAGGCCTTGACGGAGAGCACATTTCCATCAGCGACATTGTTTTTAAGATCGGTCCCAGGTTAAATGCATCGGGGCGGATTGAACATGGTAAAAAGTCGGTCGAGATCCTCGTTGTTCAGGATGAAGAGAAGGCCGCCCGGCTGGGAGACGAGATCAATTCCTATAATGAGATCAGGAAGACCCTCGACCGCGATATCACACAGGAAGCGCTGGACATGATCGCTCATGATCCGATCCAGGAAGAACGAAATGCGACCGTGCTGTATAACCGTGACTGGCATAAAGGGGTCGTGGGGATCGTCGCATCGCGCTTAACAGAACACTATTACCGGCCAACCGTCATCCTGACCGAATCGAACGGAATGGCAACAGGATCAGCCCGCTCGGTGAAGGATTTTGATCTGTATGAAGCGATAGGTCAGTGCAGTGACCTGCTTGAATCGTACGGTGGGCATATGTATGCTGCCGGATTGACCATGAAAATTGACAACATTCCGGCATTTACCAGACGCTTTGAAGAGATTGTGAAAAAAGTCATTCCTGATGCCCAGCAAACCGAATTGATTGAAGCAGATTGCAAAATTCAGCTGTCGGATATCACACCAAAGTTTTTCAGGGTACTAAAGCAGTTCGAGCCTTTCGGCCCTCACAACATGAACCCTTTATTCATTACGGAAGATGTGCTTGACAACGGCACCAGCCGGTGTGTAGGCAGAAACCTCGAGCACCTGAAACTGGATTTGGTAGAACCTACGGGCTATTCGTCCGTTTTTCCCGCCATCGCTTTTAACCAGGCCGATCATTTCGAGGCGATCAGCCAGGGATTGCCATTCGATATCTGCTTCTCGGTCGCTGAAAACGAATTCAGGGGAAAGACCAACATTCAGCTTTATATCCGGGATATTTCAGCAAAACTCTATTAATCATTGTTGCTGCTGTTTTTCATCCGTTTTTTCCAGGGGTTCGATGATCCCGTAATAGCTGATGGCCTGCCTGTTGTTCGAGTTAATGCTGACATCGGCGTAGCCGGATAATCCCGCCGAAAGCCGTACCTGGTACTGATCCTTGTTCGTATCGACCGTGAAACTGAACTCGTACATTTTCTTCCGCTTATGATATTGAACATCCATCTCTTCTGCCTGTCCCTTAAACTTCATACCCCCGTCCCGGTCCCCGTACTCGACGTGGTAGGCCCTGCCATAAAAAGGCAACCAGGCTTCCACCGCTGTACTGTCTATCTGCAGGTCATACACGGAGGTCAGGTCAATACGGGGTCCCGACATCGGAAGGACTGACCGGGCTATAAAGCGAAACTGGCGTGAATCGATGAGTTCCTTAATTTCCTGCTCTTTCTGAACCTTTCGTTGTTTGGCGGTCAGTTCCTGTGCTCCTGCAACGGATACAGCGAGCAACAATGACACCGTAAAAGATACAATCCGTTTCATACGCTTTTATTTAGATACGGTAACTCTCTCAAAACAGATGCCAAATTAATTCAAAAAAAAAAGCAACCATTTCAAAAATCAGCCATCATTAAGTATGAAACCATTCCCGCGAAAACGGAAATTTTTAATGGATGAGATTTCTGCTTTCGCAGGAAAGCGGAAATAAAAAATAAAAGTATGAAAAAGATTCTCAAAGTGATCGTGCTGCTTCCAGTTCTTATGCTTCAGGCCACCGGTTGTCATGACGATCTGGTTGCCGATGTCACGCTGGAGAAATCTGCCTATTACGCCTCAGAAATTTTTCACAGTCGGTACCTCTCCATCTATGGAAAATGGAAAATTGAACAAATCACCGGTGGACTGAGCGGAGCAGGTTTTGAACCCGATTTTGATTACCTGCTGATCGAAAGGATCGGGATTTATAAGATAATTACCAATAAAACGGTCACAGAGATCGGAAAGATCGTCATCGGAAAACAGACGGAAACGGAGTTACAGATCGCCTTTCTCTCCAATGAAATCACCGCCGATACACCTCCTCAAAACTACAACACGTTGCGTTACAAAACAGTGACCCTGACGGGGAATGAATTAAGGCTCGATGATCCCTGCTGTGATCTTTTTACATACCGGTACTCAAGGCTGAATTAACTCCCTGACTACCTGTTTTCTTTGAACGAAGTTAATTTTAAAATCCTCCGGATACCTTCA
>CAZOYZ010000400.1:2814-5251 GCA_964584045.1 uncultured Prolixibacteraceae bacterium
TCTTTGGACGGCAAATTGCGTTTTACGATGAAGCACCGGTTTAGCTTTAAGGCATGTTCAATCCAGTCAAAGATCAACAGGTTATTGCCAACGGCAACCTCAGTGGTATTCATCCCGGCGTCAGCGACGATAAAATTCAGGATGGCCGAATCGAGAATAATATCCCTGTGGTTGGAGAAGAACAGGTAACTCTGTGATTTGTCCAGGTTTTCCAGACCACTGTAGCTTACCCCGCTCGTTGTCTTTTCAATGATCCATTCCTTGATCAGCGGATACATGAACTTCATCTGCAATTCATTGATTGACCGGATCTCTGAAAGTACTTCGCGGATCCTCTTTATTTTCTCTTCTTCACGGAAAATAAAGGCTAAAACCTGTGCGAAGACTTCGTCGTTCAACAATACATGAAGATAGTGATTTACTTCATGATCCTGATAAGGCCGGATATCATCATAGCTCATAATATTTTTTGCACCTTTAAGTATAGCCGCGCAAATATACGAAATGCCTTTTAAATCCTGAACCTTATCTGAAATTTCACTTCTGTTCGTTTATTCCCTGAAATCAGGCTGTCTCCGCTGCCAATGCTTGAAACACCGAAGAACCAGGTCCGTGAAAACTTGTACCAGAATTCCATTTTTTCACATATTTTAACTTTACCGGTCAGGTAAGAACGGATTCCCTCCCCATAAAGTGCAGGTACAGAGAACTGATAGAGCAGGTCATTTTCATAGGCATAAATGCGGGAATCATAGTCTCCTGTTTTAAAATAGGCTATCCGCCCCCAAACAGTCACCGGCCGCTTCGCGGCATGATAGCCCACATCCTGACTGATTAAAAATCCACATGAATAATGATCATGCCTGAAAAAAGTCTGTTCAAACCTGGTCTTCACGGTGATAACCGGGTTTATTTCTCCCGCCAGATTGATCCGTAAAGCCTGACGGACCTGATCCATGTTCTTCTTCGAATATTCGCCTGACACCTTCACCGGTTTACATTCATAAAAATACCGTCCGTATACCTGCCAGTCTTTATTGACCCGGTAGTTGATCTGGAACAAAAATTCGTTCCCGCTTGCCGCTGCCACAGTGGTGTATTTCACATGGCGGAACCGAAACAGATCCATATACATGTTCACGGTGATCCCCGCCCCGGGCAAAACCCGTGCACCCAGGTAAAATCCCTCTTCATCGTTCACCTGGCTTCCTTCTGTAAAAGCAGATGCCAGCGGTCCGCTGTACCGTTTCCCGATATACCGGTACACCGAAGAAAGCTCCAGCTTGTCAAACGGCTGACAGATCATTCCTGTCGTGTTGGCCAGTCCCCTCCGGAAGTTCGTTGCCAGTTCTCCAAATACGTACAACCGGTTTATGCCGTAACGGTAATCGATGCTCATGTTCGTTGTCCGGTCACCCTTAAAAAGAAACTGATTATACGGATCTTCCTCTCTGAGAAGCGGATACTGATAATCCACCTGAACACCCGTCAAACCCAGAGAGACACGCTTACCATCGAACCTGACGTTCCCGCCGGCAGTAAATGCCCGTACCGAATTTTCGTCCTGAATTTCACCGGCTGTGCGGTGATATCCGCTCGTCTGAAAGGAAGTGAATACCTTCAGGTCGCCGCTTTGATCCATATTGGCATCAAACGCTTTGAATGAAAAGAAAGGGGTCAGACGCAAACGGCCGGCTTGGATCGAAGCCGCACAACCGCGCATAAAGTTATTTTCATCGCCCGACGTATGCGGTTTTATCCCCTGACTGAAGTTGCCGATCCTGGTCGCTTCGGCCGACTTTCCCAGAGAGAAACCCTGCCAGGCCACTAACCCCTGTCCGAACTGAACGACATAATCACCCAGCAGCAGAGCCCATTTACCCTCAGAAGTAAGCTGTGCAAAGCCACTGTAAAAATCAAAACCTGCCTTGTTTGAAGGACGGAAAAAACTTTCTCCGGCATCTTTCTCCCCGGTAAATCCCGCGTCAAAAGAGGAACTGGTGTAACGGTACCGCAGGTACAGCCTTTCCGGTGATCCTTCATACGCTTCAGGCTCCCTGAATCCGACCTGCTTTTCCACCAGACGGGCAGCCCTGGCCAGTACCTCATGACGGGAATAGGCTGAACGCTGGAGCGGCCTCCGCTGTCCGAACACCATAAAATACCCGGTTAATTTGGCTAGTTGTTCATCAAATCCGGGAACAGACGCCAATTCGTAAACGGATAAAATCATTCCGGATTTTTCCCGGTACCCGATCAACGACCGGATTTGTACCGGATCAAGAAAACGCAGGGCCGCCAGCTCAGCTTCCCCGACATTGTTAATATCCAGCGGATGTTCCCGGATAGCCTGCAATTCATTGATCAATTGCTCCATATCTTTGGTCTCATCCTCCGAAAAATAATTCTCCAGTAAACTTTCCAGTTCATGCCGGGT
>CAZOYZ010000401.1:0-5244 GCA_964584045.1 uncultured Prolixibacteraceae bacterium
CAGTATTATTTCTTCGCCGGGTTTAGTATCTTTTTCGAATACTTCCTCTGAAAAAGGTTGCCCGTTTACCAGGTATGAATTCCCAAGCCTGTGATCCAACCGAAGAACTCCTCCTTTGGTACTTTTCACCCGGATCTGCCTGGTGATACCATTTTCAACCTGTGCACCTACCAAGAAAGCTCCCTCTGTAAGGATACCATCAAAACTAAGCTCCTTCCAGTCTTTATGAATCGCGGGAAGTACTGTAATTACATCTTCCCTGTTCTGCACCAGCATTTCAAAAACAGCATTCAGCGCATCCATCCCGGCATCCAATTGCATGATCTCTTTATTTCCAGCTTGGGTAACCTGAAGCTGGTCTGAAATGAGGGTCGCCCCTTTAAATGCAGCTTTAAAGAGCGTTCCGCGTCCTTCATTCACATAATTCTCCCTCCAATAATGCAACCACATTACTGCAGTTTCCGGATTTTCCATCCGGCTCCAGATCGTTGATGCCCACGGAATACTCCATGCTACCCAATTGCCTGCTCCTTTAAATACCCAGTTATTAATTGTATTTGCGACTACTGATCTATGGATTTCATCTTTAGGGTCTATTGTACAGAAAGGGAACAATCCTGCTAAATGGGAATGATGTCGATGGCTTCCTGCTAAATCCTGGTTTTCCCACAAAGCAATCCGTTTACCGGAGGACCTATATTCGGGCAACCAGACACCTTCAACGATCGAATAAGGGGGAAGACGCTCCTGAACATCAAGCCAGCGGGGATCCACCGGTTTCTTCAAAATCCCGGCGACCTTGGGCAGAATACGTGCTATCCGATGTAAAGCAGCTAACTGAAATGAAGCATCACGCCCCCATGCATCCGGGCGGCTACCACCATACTCAGGGCTGACTGATACGGGCAGACTCAATCTTTTATTGCCATTCCCATCGATTTTTTCCTCCAACATCGCCCAAAATCCCTCAAAGGCACCCGTCAGGAGAGGCCAGGCTGTTTCAGACAAAATAGTCTCGTCCATGGTATAACGATAATGCTGCCAGGCCAAATAAGCCACCCATGCTGTACATCCATGATCGATTGACCCTGCCCAGAAACTACCTATGACCTGCCCACGGTCATCTACTGCATGAGGAAGGATTAAAGCGCCCTTACGTCCAAAAAACATTTCCCCGTTTTCCTTGAGTCGCGGCATCCAATCATGAACCATCTTCCAAAGCGGTTCCAAATGTTGCGGACGGTTAGATGCAAAAGCAGGGGTGTATATCATCTGGACATTAATATTGAAATGATAATCATTGGACCATGGAATGAGCTGATATTCTTCCACGAATGGCCCCTGTAAGCCGGCAGCTTTAGCATGAGGCGGGGTTACACATGCCTGCTTATAAAGGCCGTAATCCACTATTTCCTGAAGGACTGCATCCGGTAAATGAATTCGCGGAACGGATGACCAATAATCTTTCCACCACTTATCCGCGTATTCCTGATGTTCGAATGTGTTATTTTCAACTAATTGTTTGACGATGTATTCTTCAGGATAATCCCCGATATGGCTGGAAATCAAAATTCTTTCTCCATCCGTCAGGTAACCTATCCCTAACGGCTTATCTTCGGGCAACGATTGTGTAAATCCCCGGCTCTTCCCATTATCCCAAAATACAGGTGCTTTTATTCCTACTTTTATCAATTCACCTTTGATCTGTTCCCAGCTTGGTATAAGTTTCATAGATGGTTTAACCCCATTGGGCAGACTAACCCACGCAAATGCGTCATTGATGGATTGCCTGATCACGATCTCGTCTTGTTTCCCATTATCATGGCTGATAAATATGCGGGCCTCCCCTTTCTCCAGGTTAAGGATACCCTTTGTTAACCGAAAACCTTCAGCAAATAAAATTTCCAACCGGCCACCGCCAATTTGTTTGGGACGTCCAAAATTCGGGGAAGTTTTATTAACCGGTATTTCGAACGCTTTTTTCAGCCCCTCGTTGTCTTTGGCATAAAGGAGCTTTTTGAGCTCATCAAATTTCAACCGGCTAAAAATATCATTGCCCCCCCTGTGGTCCCAAAACCCCTGATGCCCAATGGTAATATTGAGCTGATTCTCTCCTCCCCATATCATTAAACCCTGTGTACCATTACCGATCAAAATTCCTGTGTGAGTACGGGGCAAAGGAAAATTCCACGTGAGTTCCTTCTGCTGAGAAAACGTCTGTAGGGAACATGAAACCAGAATTGCTGATAAAAAAAGATTAATGTATTTCCTATTTTTCATGTGTGAATTTTTAGCAAAATTATTTCAAATTAAAATAAGTCCATCAGTATCCTGTTTCTCAGGACATTCATATTTGAACTAACCAAATAGATTTTGCCCCGCACATGATATCTCTGATGAAGCGCCGCTGGTACAGCCTTCAAATCCAGACCGATCTGCCCAGCAGTGCAAAAAGCCCCGGTTGCATTGCGAAATGAGAGCGCAATGATCTTCGTTTCACCTGATCGGACAGCTACTGCCTGAACAGGAGCCTCTTTAATGCCTACTGTTTCTGAAATTTTTTCCCACTCACCGTTGACCAGCATATAAAATTCCTTAGAGGGTAAACTACTGAGATTTTTAAGGTCAAGAATAAATTTGGGTGAAGTATGTTTAACGTTTCCCTTTTTATTCTGCCACCAGTATTCCAAATCGATATCATCTTCATTAGGAGAAAGACGCCCGCCTCTTTCCCAGTCAGCCAGTTGCTGTATAAACCATTCAGAGTTACCTTCACTCTGCTTCCAGACAACCGGTACTCTCAGATCTTCTTCCTTTGCTGATGTCAATTCAGGAATGACCAGGGTACAACCGGCTTCATCTTTTTGAATGCTGACGCTCTTTAAATCAGGTTCAACTTCAAGACCTAATTTTGGAGGCATGACCCCTTCTTCACTAACAGTTACTTTAAGTTTCTGCTGATTCAGACCTGTTGGAACCAGGAAAACAGACGCAAAAGTTCCATCCTCATCACAGAACACCTGGTAACCATCATATTTCTGATTTCTGGAATGAGATAACAGACGCCATGCTTTATTTTCCTTTACAAAAATTTGCGGATTTCGCCATTTGGTAAAGCCCTTTACCACAACAGGAGTCAGGTTTTTCCCGCCTGCAATCGAGAATTCAGCCTTATTGTTTTTTGCCTGTACTACAAGTGGCAAATCATTTACCTTTTCACCTCGCACAACATCAACGACATGAGGAGCGCATTCCGCATCAAATTTTGTTAGCATTTCAGGACTTTTGGTATCATAAGTCGCACCATAAGGTAACCAATAACCCTCAATCTCAATTACATTACCTGCTTTAAGCACCAACTGATCCATATCCGGAACCAGTAATAAACGGGTATCCACGTCGCGGTCTTTTTCAAAAACGTTGCGATATGCTCCCAATTGAACGGTTGCAGCCGGAGTAATTCCCGGAGCAGAAAATTTCTTTACAACAATGGCATTGGACCCTCTCCAATTGACCGAATCGCCATAAAGGGCGATGAAGAAATTTTCAGATGACATCGAAATTCCTTTTACAGGGAAAGGCATTTGTGCGGGATCCAGAAAAGTTTCCGGTACTCCTGTAGCAGCAAAACGGTTAAACCGAAGATCCTGGATCCGTGATGTAATGTTCAGAAAGCGAAAGTTTACTTTTGCATCTTCAATCGTCATGGATTCCAGAATTTCATACCTGGCTTTGAAATAACTGCGAAGTTCATCGCTTTGCGGAGCTTCGAAAATGTCGATAGTTTCTTTGACTTTTCCATCGGCAGTCAGATAATGCAAGCCAATATCATACCAGTTTGGGCCTGTGCTGCGATAGGTAGTTCCTTTATAGACCGAATGGATCCAGTCTTTGCCATCAAAATAAGAAAGAAAACTATGGCCGGCCAGATTATCATGCTGAGGCTGTCCCGACCAGAAACAATCCTGGCTCATCGCTCTGAAATCGGCAATCGCAACACCGTCCAGACCTGCAAATTTAAAGGGAACATAGCAGGTGGTTTCGGTAACTCCCGTAGAACTGTGAAAATAATCCATCCAGGCTCCGAGCGAAGACCAGTGTTTGGTCATATGCCGGCCCCAATTCTGAAACAGGTGCAGTGAAGTCAGCGTATGACTTTCCCCTGGTTCCAGATAAAGCGGGAAGAAGGTTTCACTAAAAGGGATATCTGCAGGATTGTAAAAGCTTTCCTCCTTCTCCCCTGGAAAATTTTTCGAAACCTGAACAACCAATGGAAGCGGACACCCTGCACTGTCCAGCACAATTCCTCCTTCAGTAATACTACCTCCGTCAGACGATTCATGGCAAATATAGATTTTTCGTTTGACACCATCATTTGTCACCGAGAAAGTAGCTGTTTCGTACATGTTGGGCTCATCATAGAACTTTTCCTGGAATCCGCCACCGGTATGGGTTCCCACAATATAGCAACCCCGCTTTTTATCATACCGAACCGGGTTAACTCCAGTAATTAATTTGAATGCATCATCCGGCAGAGGCTCTGTTTCACCGAAAACAGGGAAGGCAAACTCCTGTTTAATACCTTTTTCAAATGGTTTGAAATTGCTAAATATTTTTGAAACAAGTCCATTCACTGTCATTTCTGTGGGTTCAAATATCCCTGATCCGTGCCAGGTAACCGATGCAAGTAGTTTCTCAGGATAGCAGTATAACACCAAATCACCTTTTAAAGAAGCGATATCTCCTTGTTCTGAAGCAACGTGCACATCAAGCCAATGTATTTCACAATAATAGGGGCCGCGACGGTATAAATTAATTCGCGTCTTCCCTGTGTAGTTACGGCTTGAATACTGAGTTCCTTTTACATCCTTCATTTCAAGCCACAGCCAGGGTTTTTCATCATTTTTATTGATCAGCAGATGCGGCTGGTGCAGTTGTCCGATCAGATGATAATCCTGTGCTGTGATTTCAAAGGCTGTACGCGACGAATCGGTATAAGCTACTTCCAGAGCCGGCCGGGAAGCAACAGGCTGATATCTAAAATCGTCGTGCCACAAGGCCATATCTTTCTCCTGTTTGGAGGAACATGAAACCAGAACTGCTGTCAGTACTAAAAAGAGACAGGAATGAAATCGCAAATTATTCATGATGTTATCAGTTTTGTAAGTCAGGTATTCCCGCTTTGAAGTCAGTCAGATCTTCAAAGTCTTTGTTCTGACTTGAGGCCTTGTTGGCAAATTCAAA
>CAZOYZ010000402.1:0-5229 GCA_964584045.1 uncultured Prolixibacteraceae bacterium
AACCGACGACCATCCATGCTCCCCTGGCCAGCTTTGATCCGGGTACCGCGGTACCCCTTGAAGTAAATGACATAATAATTCCGGTTAAGTTGGGTTATTTAATTCTTATTCGTTGTATATTCTTATTTCAAAAATTCTTGCTGAAGGGTCTCCCCATGCAGACATCACTTCTAATTTTATTTTTTTCGCGGTTATCCTCTGAAACTGATGCACGCGCCGGCGCAGAAAATTATCCCTGAAGTCCCCGATTTTCTTCCATTCGCCGTTCGCTTCATACCATAACCGATAATCCCGCACAGTCTCCTTTTGTGCGCTCAGAGGCTCCATGTGTAAATTTGGGAAAAGTCCAAGATTCGTGTCAAAAGTTAAACAAATGGTTGTAAACGAAACAGGTGAATTGAATGCTAAAACAGCCGATTGGGGGAATGACCGTCCGGGGTCGGAGATCCAGATGTTTGTCCAGGTATCCGGTCTTGTTACACCCGACAGGATATTGTCTGCCTCATAAGGATATTGCAGGGGGTCGGTCTTCAGGCAAAGGTTCCAGCGGTCATGAATTACCTGAAGATTTTGCCAGTTTATCGCGGGCTTCAGATAGTGCCATTTTTTGAAGGGTTTATAAAGGGTTACCGTGCCGGTTGGAGGAAACTGGTCGCTTCCGTATACTGTAACCCGGGGATTTCGGTCGATCGCGATCCAGTAAAGGCTGTCAGGATGTGTTTTTGTTGAAAGAGTAAAATCGATCCGGGATTTGCTTCCTGCCGGGACTTTTGAGGTGGCCGAAGTCACATCCGTCTCATCTGTAAAATCGCAGGTACGTCCTGTTTTCCTTAAATGCACGGTTACTTCAGTTTCTTCATGGGTTTCCATGAGGAAACTGACGGTATTGAGCATTTTGCCTGAAACCGGGATCAGTATACCCAGCGGGATATCCAACCGGCGGGGGACTGTTGGTTCAGGAAAAATGAGAGGGGAAGAACTGGTCGCTGATACAGTTGCTTTACGCGCCAGGTCAGCCTGGTCTTCATTCTTTAAGCCGGGGACATAATGATCATCCCGGAGAAGCTGCTGCTGTAACGTCGTGATATGGTCAGGATACACGTCTCCGGGCAGAATATCCAGTTTTTTTGCAAGCCAGGCACACGTTCCCACCACCTGCCCCATAGCAGCGCAGGTACTCATTAAGCGAACACTTCCCAGTGCAACGTGGGTGACCGAGATATCCCGGCCGGCCAGGAACAGGTTCTTGACATCTTTTGAATATAAACAACGTAGTGGTATGGAATAGACCGGAACCTGGCACAGATCCTTTAGCGATTCATCTCCGTAAGTTGGCTCCGGAAATTCGTTTTTTGCCAAAATTCCTCCCGGAGTATGCAGATCAAAGTACCATCCGCCGTGTGAAACTGCATCCGGAAATATCCGTCCCTGCATCACATCATTACCGGTGAGGACATAGTCTCCCATGATCCTTCTGCTCTCCCTCTTTCCGGGGACTTTTGCCACCCAGTCGAGGGCATAATTTGCAAATCCATGATCATCCTGATTTTTTAAATGATCCCATACCCCCAAAACGTGCCGCATCAATTCAGCGTGGATTTTTTCATTATCATGGATGGTATGAAAGGGAAAACCAACTTCAATCCACCAGTAACCAGGTAAGCGTCCGTGGAACCTCTTTTGAAGGATGACACTGTCGGCGGGATATTTTTCTGCCCAGGGTGGCGGATCGTAGTGAACAGGTTTGCCTACATCTTTTACTGCAAAAAAGAGGGAACTTCCCATAATCCCCATGTCCGGCTGATCAGGCGCCCACATTTCATCAAATTCATCCTTCCCCTCGCGTCCCATCCTGTATTCTGCCCCGGCCAAATAAGCTACCGTTCCATCCCCCGTAGCATCAGCAAATACATTACCCCGGATTTCGGGTTCATATTCGCTGCCCAACTGACTTGCCGATATAGAGGTCAACCTGTTTTTTTCGACCTTTACTCCGCGGATGCTGGTATTCAGGTAGAGCGATAAATTTTCTTCCTGGCGGCATTTGTCGTAAAGCACAACATCCCAAACATCATTGATCATGCTTTCACGGCGACTGGTAAAATTACCGAAGCGCTCAGTAAGGGTGAGTTCTTCGATAATACCGGTTTCCCTGGCCCAGGGATTGCCGTTTGCCGCCCCTGCCAGCGGGACGCGTATTTCACTGCTGCTGTTCCCTCCAAGTACAGGCCGGTCCTGGATCAATGCCGTTTTAAGGCCCAGACGGCTGGCGGCAAGGGCAGCACATACTCCGGCCAGTCCACCCCCGCATACAACCAGATCGTATATTGGAGAGGTGCCTTGCCTGGGACTGCGTCCTCCTGATTTTGAATCTTCCTTTTCCACTTTTTACTGTTGTCGTATTACGATTACATTCTCAGTTGAGCCACATAATCCAGCATGGCTAATACATTTTCAAAAGGCACGTCAGCTTGTATATAGTGACTGGGGGCAAGAATAAACCCGCCATTACGGGCAAATGCACTGATCAGTCCGTCAATATGGCGGCTGACATCACCGGGCGAACACCTGACAAGGGTTTCCTGCGTGTCAATACCACCATGAAAGCACAGGTATGAACCGAATTCCTTTTTAAGACGGGCCGGATCCATCCCGCAGGCATTTGTCTGCAGCGGGTCAAGAATATCTGCCCCGATGGCAATAAATTCAGGGATGAAATCAAACACAGCACCGCAAGAGTGCATCATCACTTTTACATGATGATGATGAGCGACTTCAAAGATCCGTTTGTGGTAGGGTTTATAGAAATGACGATACAGGTCCATGCTGATCAGCGGCCCGCTTTGGGTGCCAAAATCGTCCTGAACGCAAATCATATCGATGCCTCCGTTTGCCTCCTTAAGCACACGGTCTAAAAATTCAACATAAAACCGGGTTATGTTTTCGAAACAGGCTTCGATGAAAGCCGGGTTTAGCAGCATATCGGTAAGTAAACGTTCAAAACCAATCAGGTTGGCCACATGCCCCAATCCTCCCAAATGGAAAATCCGGGCGTAGTCGCCGATCGTTTCGCATTGAACCGGAAGTGAACGGTAGTCAAACCAATCCGCCCGGGGCCACTCATATTTCCCGGCTTCGGTAACACTGTCGGCACCGGCAAGGGGAAAGGTGAGTACCTCATCTGTGCGGCCACCTCCCCCTGAAACCCAATGCCGTTTGTACCCGTAGATTGTGTCCCACGAACGATCGGGGTAGCTTTGGGGATAAAGGACTTTTGGGGGACCCCCCACGTATTCAGGATAGACGCCATACCGGCAATTATTAAAACATCCATACATATCGACCGGCAAGATATCCAGTAATTCGACAAGGTTCTTAAATCTGAAGTGCTTTTGCAGGTGGTCCAAAACGTCATCTGTGCCCTTAAATCCAAAAGGGATAGTGTCACTTTCTCGATGTTCGACGGCGGCAAGTATCCGTTCTCTGCGTTTCATACGATCAGGATTTTACGGTTGAGGTATGGATAACTGTAGGGGCATTTTTTGCATTAGCGACAATTCTCTGCTGATCTCTTTACCTTTTCCAATAATCCGGATTTTATCGTCATACAGTTCGATCAGGGCATAGGAATTTTCCCGGG
Organism: uncultured Prolixibacteraceae bacterium; assembly: GCA_964584045.1. Taxonomy (GTDB): domain Bacteria; phylum Bacteroidota; class Bacteroidia; order Bacteroidales; family Prolixibacteraceae; genus JBCFBK01. The sequence continues at coordinate 3,641 of CAZOYZ010000402.1, forward strand.
GAGCTTCAACCATTCCTTTAAAGGTGAGGTGGTGTATTTTGTTTCTAAGTGTGTATCCGCCACCATGGTCATGTCCGGCAAGCCATGCCTGCACACAATGTGAATTGTCCAGTATGTCCAGTATGGGTTCCGGTTTAGCCATATAATGGTGCATGGCAGAATCAGGGATTAAAGCATAGTGGCAAAAACAGATCACCCTTTCTCCACTTGTTTCTGCATTATTCACGGTCTCCCTAAACCAGGCGATCTGGCTATCGCTCATGATCCCATAGCCCCCGTCATTCCCGTCAAGAACGATAAATCGCCAGCCTTTGGCCGCGGGGATACGGAAGTCGTAATAAAATTGCCTCATTCCAAGCTTTGTCTCCAGGTATTCCCTGTCTGCTGTCATATCGTGGTTTCCTATCACGTGGTATAAAGGCATTGACAGTTGGCTTATAACACCGACAACAGCGTCCAGATCCTGATGAGTTTGCTTAGGATTTTCCTTGTGTCCGTCGATAATATCCCCCAATTGAATGGTAAAAGCCGGCCTTTTTGCATTGAAATCAGTTACACATTGCCTGAGCCTCTGCATGGAAGTGCGATAAAACCTACGGGTAGAGGAATCCTTGTCAGCATACTGAATATCCGCAATGACTCCGAACGTAACTGGTTGCCCGGGAGTATTGTTTTTCCCGGGAGGCTGGGCAGGAAGGTAACCTGTCCGAAAAAAAAACAGGAAAAAAGCAATGCCTGTTGCTATCCTGTAACCGGTCGCCGTGATCTTTTTCATCATTCACTTATTTTTCATGAAAATTCGTTGTGGGCTACTTGTCTGCGAGTACAGTTACAGGGACATTTGCCAGATAGATCATGGATTTCCCTTCGTGACTCGAGTAATAGGAAACCCACAGTGTATCGCCCGAGAGCACCAGACCGGGATAGCTGGTGTCGCCTCCGCTGGGAAATTCGAGAAATTGTTTCGGCGGTCCTGTCTTTGTGATCAGCCAGAGGGCCGTCCGGGCGCCTTCCGGATAATGGGATCTGGAACCCATGATGAACCGCGTGCTGTCGTATGGAATGACGTTTGGGCCGCCAAGCCGGATCCCCAAATCGTTCCAGTTCCAGTCCCGGTAAGGAGGCCGGGAATATCCCAGGTACCCGTGCTGGTCCTCGTCATCACGCCGGAGCAATACCAGCATTTCGCGGTCGGGTTTCACCAGAACGGTGGCCTCGTTGGGAAAACCCCCGGTTGTTAATTCTGAAACGAGCGAATAGTTTATTCCATTTTTGGTACGGACCAGAAAAACAGTGCCTCCCTTTGCCGTATCTTTTTGATAGACTACACCGTACCCTTTACCCTCAAACCACGAGACTCTCCACAGCCAGTTAAAATCTGAACGGATCTTCTTATCGATCACCACTGGTTTTGGCTCTGAAAAAACTTTGCCTTCTTTGTCCAGAAAAGAGACGTGGGTCCGGCATCCCGTCAGTTTTTCCCCATCGTATATCGATCCTCCGTATAGCAGCATCAGTTTTTGGTCGGGGGTGCAGGAAAGTTTTGGGTCGCGAAGATCATAACCCTCTTTGGCCAAAAGGGCCAGGGA
>CAZOYZ010000403.1:0-5225 GCA_964584045.1 uncultured Prolixibacteraceae bacterium
CCGGTGGTCACTACGCCGGAAGAAATCTTTCGCATTTGCCTGGAGGCAAACAATACTCCTCACTGCATCGGGCTGGTCACATGGATGCACACGTTCTCTCCGGCAAAGATGTGGATACAGGGACTGACCGTTCTAAACAAGCCGTTTGCCCACCTGCATACTCAGTTTAACCGGGATATTCCCTGGAAGGAGATCGATATGGATTTTATGAACCTGAACCAGTCGGCACACGGGGATCGGGAATTCGGTTTTATTTGTTCGCGGATGCGGCTGGAGCGGAAAGTGATCGTTGGCCACTGGCAGGATGAAAAAGTCAGGCGAAAACTGGCAGTCTGGGTTCGGGCCGCCATTGGTTACCATGCTTCCAGGAACCTTAAAATCTGCCGTTTTGGTGATAATATGCGTCATGTTGCGGTTACAGAGGGAGATAAGGTGGAAGCTCAGCGGATATTAGGCTGGCAGATTAATTCGCATGGGGTAGGCGAGCTTGTGGCTGGCATGGAGACGATTTCTGAGAAGGAAGTGGACGAGTTAATGGGTGTCTATGCCTCCGCCTGGCAGATGGACGATCCTTCCGATGAAAATGTCCGTTATCAGGCAAAAATTGAGCTGGGACTGAAGAAATTCCTGGACCAAAACGGATACCGGGCGTTCACGACAAATTTTGAAGATTTGACCGGGTTGAAACAACTTCCCGGACTTGCCTGCCAGCACCTGATGGAGCAAGGTTACGGCTTCGGGGCCGAGGGAGACTGGAAACAATCGGCCCTTGTGCATATCATGAAAACGATGGCTGCGGGTCTTCCGGGCGGATGCTCCTTCATGGAAGATTATACCTATCATCTGGATCCGGTTCAGCCTGCGGTGCTGAGCGCCCATATGCTTGAAATCTGTCCGTCGGTGGCGGCGGCAAAACCAAAAATTGAGGTTCACCCTTTGGGGATCGGGGGGAAAGATGCGCCTGCCCGGCTGGTATTTAATGTACCGGAGGGCGACGGAATTAATGCAACCCTGATCGATATGGGAGGCCGTATGCGGATGATCGTCAATCCGGTGAAGGTGATCACTCCTCAGCCGTTGCCGAAGTTGCCGGTAGCCCGCGCACTTTGGGTGCCGATGCCTAACCTTGAAATCGGAGCAACAGCCTGGATCCTTGCAGGAGGTGCTCACCACACCAGCTTCTCAATGGCTCTCAACCGCGACTACCTGGAAGATCTGGCGGAGATGCTCAGGCTTGAGTTCTTGGTGATCGATGAGGCGACCACCATTCCTGAATTTAAGAAAGAATTGAAATGGAACGATCTGTATTATCACCTGGCAAAAGGCCTATAATAGCATACGACCTGATAAAAAACTTAAACTTGAGATAAATGGCTTCACTTGACTGGATCGTTATCGGAATTTTCGGGCTCGCACTGATCGGCATCGTTCTTTGGGTCTTCAAACAAAAACAGACCAGCTCCGGAGATTATTTTCTTGCCGGGCGTGATGCAACGTGGCTGGCTATCGGTGCGTCAATATTTGCCTCGAATATTGGTTCTGAGCATTTGATCGGACTTGCAGGCGCGGGCGCTTCAAGCGGCATGGCAATGGCCCATTGGGAGATCCAGGGATGGATGATCCTCATCCTGGGTTGGGTATTTGTTCCTTTTTATTCGCGAAGTATGGTCTCGACCATGCCGGAGTTCCTGGAAAGGCGTTATAATAAAGAATCCAGAACGATCCTTTCGCTAATCTCGCTGGTGAGTTATGTCCTTACCAAAGTAGCAGTAACGGTTTATGCAGGCGGCCTGGTCTTTAAGGAGGTCTTTGGTATTCAAAGCATTTGGGGGATCGATTTTTTCTGGATCTCAGCGATCGGGCTGGTTTTGCTGACGGCGATCTATACGGTCATTGGGGGTATGAAATCTGTTTTGTATACTTCCGTGCTTCAAACACCAATCCTTTTGTTTGGTTCACTGATCATCCTGGTATTGGGATTGAAAGCGGTCGGAGGCTGGGATGAAGTGGTCGCAGCAACCTCTGCCGTGCAGGTCAATGATCAGGGCGATACCATGTTTAATCTGATCCGCAGCAACCGCGATGCCAATTTTCCGTGGCTTGGTGTTTTAGTAGGTTCTGCTGTTATCGGTTTTTGGTACTGGTGTACCGACCAGTATATCGTGCAGCGTGTTCTTTCCGGGAAAAATGAGAGAGAATCAAGGAGGGGAGCGATTTTCGGAGCTTATTTAAAGCTCACTCCGGTTTTTCTGTTCCTGATCCCTGGTATGATCGCGTTTGCCATGGCTCAAAAGGGGGTTGTCATTCGTGGCGAAGTTTTCACGCTTTCTGCCTCCGACTCTGCTTTTCCGGCTTTGGTGTCCAAATTGCTTCCGGCAGGAGTAAAAGGACTCGTTGTGTGCGGGATCCTTGCAGCGCTGATGAGTTCTTTGGCTTCCTTGTTCAATTCTTCTTCCATGTTATTCACCATCGACTTTTACAAGAAATTCAAACCGGGAGCCAGCGAGGCCAAACTGGTCCGGGTAGGGCGGATTGCCACGGTCGTGGTGGTGGTTCTCGGAATTCTCTGGATCCCGATCATGCGAAGTATCGGCAACGTGCTGTACAATTATTTACAGGATGTCCAGTCTGTTCTCGCGCCGGGCATTGCTGCGGCTTTTCTCCTTGGAGTCGTCTCAACCAGACCCACTCCCAAAGGAGGCATGTGGGGGATGATTGCCGGTTTTGTTATAGGTATTACCCGGCTGGGAGCGAAAGTCTTCTATTCCACTTTAGCCGGTGAGGCAGGTTATACGGATGTCAGACTTTGGGCTGCAGAACAAGGTGTCAATAACTGGTTCTATACCTTGTTTTATGAGGTGAACTGGTTATTCTTCAGCGGGGGAATGTTGATCTTCAGCATACTGGTGATCATGATCGTCAGTCGCTTCACCCCGGGGGCCCCCAGGTCTCAGGTGGAAGGGCTGACCTATACTTCGGCAACGGCGGCGCAAAAGGCGGCTACACGTGCCAGCTGGAACAGATGGGATATTGTTCATACCGTGATCATTTTAAGTTTTACGGTCGCATTTTATATCTATTTTTGGTAACGGGATTTTGGATGCGTGAAAAAGGAGGTCAACATGTTGGAGCGATTAAAGGAACAGGTTTGCAGAGCTAATCTTGATTTGGTGAAACACGGGCTGGTCATTTTTACATGGGGAAATGTCAGCGGCATTGACCGGGAAAAAGGACTGGTCGTGATTAAGCCAAGCGGGGTTTCCTACGATCGGATGAATCCGGATGATATGGTTGTGGTCGGTTTGGATGGCTCTGTCGCTGAGGGCAAATACAAGCCTTCGTCCGATACGCCTACGCATTTGGTGCTGTACAGGAATTTTCTGAACGTGGGCGGGATTGTCCATACGCATTCGGAGTGGGCCACAAGCTGGGCACAGGCCGGTATGCCGATCCCTGTACTTGGTACCACCCATGCCGATTATTTTTACGGTGAAATTCCGTGTACGCGGAAGATGACCGATGACGAAATTAACGGAAATTATGAATATGAGACCGGACAGGTCATCGTGGAATGCTTCAGGAAATCCGATCCGGATCGTATACCAGGTGTGCTGGTCAATAACCATGCTCCTTTTTCCTGGGGAAAAGATGTTCACGATGCGGTACACCATGCGGTTGTGCTGGAAGAAGTGGCAAAGATGGCTTTTCGTTCGGTTCACCTGAATCCGGGAGCATCGATGAGCCGAACCCTGCTGGACAAGCATTTCCTCCGGAAACACGGTAAGGATGCTTATTATGGACAACGATAAACAAACTGAACTTTAAATATATAAACATGAATCATCCAAAATACACGATTGGCGTAGATTATGGGACAGATTCCGTCCGTTCACTGATTGTGAATACCGAAACCGGACAGGAGCTGGCCAGTGCAGTTTTCGAATATCCGCGGTGGAAAAAGGGATTGTATTGTGATCCGGGAAAGAACCAGTTCCGGCAGCATCCTGACGATTATCTGGAAGGGCTGGAATATACCATCACACAAGCTCTAAAGCAGGTCCCGGCCGAAGTTGCCGCCCACGTGGCAGGGCTTTCGGTCGATACCACAGGATCCACTCCCTGTGCTGTTGATGAGCTTGGCACACCGCTGGTATTGACCGCAGGGTTTGAAGAAAATCCCAATGCCATGTTTATCCTTTGGAAAGATCATACGGCTGTAAAAGAGGCCGATGAAATTAATGAAAAGGCGAAGAAGTGGCCGGTTGACTTCACCAGGTATGAGGGTGGAATTTATTCGTCCGAATGGTTTTGGTCGAAAGTGCTCCATGTTTTAAGGGAGGATCCGGGAGTGCTACGTGCTGCCTCCAGCTGGGTGGAGCATTGCGACTGGATACCGGCGTTGCTGACGGGTACAACACGCCCTGCACTCATTAAACGAAGCCGGTGTGCAGCCGGACACAAGGCCATGTGGCACGAAGCTTTTGGAGGCCTTCCTTCAGAAGAGTTCCTGACATTTCTCGATCCCGTACTGAGCGGACTGCGTGACCGTTTATACAAGGAAACCTATACCTGTGATGTGGCTGCAGGAAAATTGACGAAAGAATGGGCGGAAAAACTGGGACTACCTGCCGGTATAACGGTCGGCGTGGGGGCGTTTGATGCACATATCGGGGCGATAGGCGGCGAGATCAGGCCTTATTATATGAGCAAAGTGATGGGAACATCTACCTGTGACATGCTTGTTGCTCCTATGGAGGAAGTCGGCGATAAGCTGATCGCAGGCATATGCGGCCAGGTGGACGGTTCGGTAATCCCCGGGATGCTGGGAATGGAAGCCGGACAATCGGCCTTTGGCGATATCTACGCCTGGTTTAAAAAAGTGCTGATGTGGCCTGCGGGGCGAATTCTTGCAAATACCGCGCTTGTTGACGAGCAGACGAGACAGAAACTGGTCGGAGAAATGAGTGATAAGATGATCGCCGAATTGTCAAAGGCCGCTGCAAAAGTGCCCGTCTCAGAAAGTGGTGTTCTGGCAATTGACTGGATGAACGGGCGCCGTACACCCGATGCAAATCAAAACCTCAGGGGGGCAGTTGCCGGATTAAATCTGGGAACCGACGCACCCCGTATTTTCAGGGCGTTGGTCGAAGCAACTGCATTTGGCTCCAAGGCGATCACCGACCGCTATATCCGGGAGGGAATCCCGATTAAAGGCGTGGTTGCGC
>CAZOYZ010000404.1:0-5208 GCA_964584045.1 uncultured Prolixibacteraceae bacterium
ATAGTTTAGTACGCAAATTATACACAGTTAATTTGAAATGATAAACATATGAAAATTGGTAAAATCGCGGTCCTGGGCGCAGGAAATATGGGTGGGTCCATTGTAAACGGCATCATCAAATCGGGTTACCTGAATGCGTCTTCAGTGTATGTGGCTGATCCAAGGGAAAAAGTTCTGGAGGAATTCAGCAAAAAAGGTATTCATACCTTTAAAAGAAATACAGAAGCCGCAGAAGCGGCCGACCTGGTTATATTTGCCGTGAAACCTTACCATATTGAGGCGGTGCTCGCAGAAGTAAAACCGGTACTTACTCCCGATAAGATCCTGGTATCGATCGTGACCGGTATCAATCTGAAGCAATTGGCGGCTTTGGCAGGCGATCAGATGAAAATCTTCCGGGTCATGCCCAATACCGCCATTGCCATCCAGGAATCCATGACCTGCATTGCGGCCAATGGCAATTCAGATGAAAGCCTTGAAGCTGTAAGAGAATTGTTCGATCACCTTGGGAAAACGGTGATCATCGGGGAAGAACTCATGGCTGCAGCCACGGTACTGGCTTCGTGCGGAACAGCTTTTGCCCTGCGTTATGTGCGCGCCGCTATGCAGGGAGGCATTGAAATGGGATTCAGCGCAGAAATGGCCCAGTTCATCACCGCCCAGACCGTCATGGGTGCCGTGCGGTTAATCCTGAACACGGGCAACCATCCGGAAAGGGAAATCGACAAGGTAACCACACCACGCGGCATTACCATCACCGGCATTAACGAGATGGAGCATCAGGGCTTCAGCTCGGCGGTGATCCAGGGGCTGATTGCGTCGTTTAAAAAGATCGGACAAGGGTGAAAAAGTCGTGAGTCATAAGGAACGGGCAGCGAGCCGGGAAGACACTTATCCCTGGCTCAGACCATCGGACCATACAACGATATAACCACTTAACAACTTGACAGTTTGACAGTTTTGAACCAATGGATTTCAACCACAGATATAAAAGGATCACGGTCAAAGTTGGGAGTAACGTCCTGACAAAGCAGGATGGAACGCTGAACGTGGCGCGTATTGCCCACCTGGTCGATCAGATTGCTTTCCTCCACAAAAACGGCGTCGAGGTTATTTTGGTTTCATCGGGCGCTGTTGCTGCGGGAAAAAGCGAGCTGAAATGCCACAAGAAACTGGATCCTGTCTCATCGCGTCAATTGTGGTCGGCGATCGGACAGGTCAAGCTGATCAACCGCTATGCCGATCTCTTCAGGGACCATGATATTATTTGTGCACAGGTCCTCACTACAAAAGATAACTTTGCAGACCGCAATCATTATCTGAACATGAAAAATTGTTTTACCACACTTCTGGAAAACAAAGTCATACCGGTAGTGAATGAGAATGACACCATCTCCGTCACCGAGCTCATGTTCACGGATAACGATGAACTGTCCGGTTTGATCGCCAGTATGCTCAATTCGGAGGCGCTGATCATTCTTACCAACGTCGACGGGATCTACGACGGTGATCCCGATTCGCCCGATTCCCGAATCATTGAAGAGATCAACATCAGGGACAGGGACTGGATGAAAAATATCGCCACCCGGAAGTCCGGCTTCGGACGCGGAGGAATGCTGACCAAAAGTTCTATTGCCTGTAAAGTGGCCAAGGAAGGGATTGCAGTACATATTGCCTCCGGACTGAGAGACCACGTACTCGTGGATATCCTGGGAAAAGAAAAGACCGTCCGGCATACCCTGTTTAAACCTGAAAACCATAAGTCGTCGAACGTCAAAAAATGGATTGCCTATTCCGACAGTTTTGCAAAAGGAAAACTGATCATCAATGAAGGTGCTAAACAAGCGCTGTATTCATCAGGGGCAACCAGTTTGCTGCTCATTGGGGTAACCGCGGTAAAAGGGGTTTTCCAGAAAGGCGATATCGTGAAAATTATCGACGAGGAAGGGAAATCAGTTGGCTGGGGGAAGTCGCAGTTCAGCTCTGAAACAGCAGAAAAGGAACTGGGGAATAAAAACAAAAAGCCAATCGTGCATTACGACTATTTATATTTAAAAGATTAAGAAATTATTTCCCGGATGATGCTTTTTGCCGGTTGGGACGCGAACATCACCTGGATCTGTTAATTTTGTTAGACACAGAATATCAAAAGAAAGGGCTATGAAGATCAAAGAACAATTGGAATTAACACGAAAAGCCGGCAGGAAGCTTAACCTGTTCGGCGTGGATCAGATCAACCATATACTGAGCGATGTGGCCGATGCAGCCCTTGCGCATACGGATACTATTCTGGCAGAGAATAAAAAGGATCTGGATCGGATGGATTCGTCCGATCCCCGGTATGACCGGCTTAAACTGACGGCAGAACGTATTGCAGGAATTGCCGCGGATCTCCGGAATGTATGTTCCCTTCCCTCCCCCCTGGGACGGGTACTGCATGAAACAGTGCGCCCTAATGGGATGCGGATTAAAAAAATAGCTGTCCCCTTTGGCGTGATCGGGATTATCTATGAAGCACGTCCTAATGTGACTTTCGATGTCTTTTCCCTTTGTCTGAAGTCGGGGAATGCCTGTGTACTGAAGGGGGGCAGTGATGCCGACAGTTCCAACAAGGCCATCGTCGGTGTGATTCATTCCGTATTGGAAAAGCACGGCGCCGATAAACATATTCTGGCCCTTCTCCCTCCGGGAAGAGAAGCCACCGCCGAAATCCTGAACGCCCGTGGCTACATAGATCTGATCATTCCGCGGGGTTCACAGGGGCTGATCGACTTTGTACGGAAGAATGCCTCGATCCCGGTTATTGAAACCGGCGCCGGGATTTGCCATACTTATTTCGATGAATCGGGCGATACCGCCAAAGGCCGGGCCATCGTGAACAATGCAAAAACCCGACGTTGCAGTGTCTGTAACGCCCTCGACTGCCTCATCATCCATGAGAGCAGGCTGGCCGACCTGCCGCAGATCTGTTCAGAGCTTCCGGCAAGCCGCGTCATTGTCTATGCCGATGAAAAAGCTTATGCCGCCCTCCGGGGAAAGTACCCTGAAGAATTGTTGGAAAAGGCTACGCCCGAATCATTCGGGACGGAGTTCCTGGATTATAAAATGGCGGTCAGGACAGTGGCCTCTTTCGATGAAGCGCTGGATCATATTTCAGTTTACAGTTCCAAACACAGCGAAGCCATTATTACCGAGGATGAAAAACGAAAGGAGATGTTCAGGAAGATGGTCGATGCCGCAGCGGTTTATTGCAATGTGTCGACAGCCTTCACGGATGGCGCCCAGTTCGGTATGGGCGCCGAGATCGGCATTTCCACTCAGAAACTCCATGCCCGGGGCCCGATGGCCCTCGAAGAGCTTACCAGCCACAAATGGCTGATTGACGGAGACGGACAGATCAGACCAAAGTAGGGAAGCTCTATAAAAAACTAATTACTAAAGGCTGAAAGCTAACCGCAAAAAAATGAAACACTTTACATCCATACACGATTTAGACAGCCTGGACGAGGCCGTAAAACTGGCATTTGAACTTAAAAAAGATCCCTATCAGTACCAGTCATTGGGTAAAAACAAGACACTGCTCCTGGTTTTCTTCAATTCCAGCCTGCGTACCCGGTTAAGCACCCAAAAAGCTGGCCTGAACCTGGGCATGAACGTGATCGTTTTTGATATCAACGAAGGCGGATGGAAACTTGAAACCGAACTGGGAGTTGTGATGGATGGCGATAAGCCGGAACACATCCGCGAGGCAGTTCCGGTAATCGGAAAATACTGCGACATCATTGGTGTCCGTTCATTCGCGAAGTTTAAAAACAGGGAAGACGACTATCAGGAAAAGATCCTGCAACAATTCATTGACTATGCCGGTGTCCCGGTAGTCAGCCTCGAGGCAGCCACGCGCCATCCTTTGCAGTCTTTTGCCGATCATCTTACCATTGAGGAATACAAAACCAAACCACATCCCAAAGTCGTGCTAAGCTGGGCTCCGCATCCAAGAGCCTTACCGCAGGCAGTTCCCAATTCGTTTGTCGAATGGATGCGCCATACGGATTACGAACTGGTCGTCACGCATCCCGAGGGATATGAACTTGCACCGGAATTCATGGGCAGTTTAAAGCCTGAATACGACCAGATGAAAGCGTTTGAAGGTGCCGATTTTATTTATGCAAAAAACTGGGCTTCCTACACCGACTACGGAAAGATCTTATCAAAAGACCGTGTGTGGACTGTTTCGGAACGGCAAATGGCCGTCACGAACCATGCAAAATTCATGCATTGCCTGCCGGTACGGCGGAACATGATCGTCAGCGACAGTGTCATTGATGGTCCCGCTTCGATCGTGGTGCCTGAAGCGGAGAACCGTCTGTTTTCGGCTCAGGCCGTACTGAAGCTGCTGCTGGACAGACGCTGACAGCAAAAGTTCCGGGTTCTTCCGGTCTGTGGTTTCCCTTTTCCGTTCTCCATCTTAATCTAATCATTCATGTCAGAACATCTTACTTTGGTTAAAGTCGGCGGCAAAGTCGTGGAAGAAACCACATCTTTGCACGATTTCCTGGCCCGCTTTTTAAAACTTGAAGGATTAAAGGTATTAATACATGGCGGCGGCCGTTCTGCCACGGCCATGGCTTCCCGGCTGGGACTGGAGGCGAAGATGGTGGATGGCAGGCGCATCACCGACGCGGCTATGCTCGAAATAGTGACCATGGTATACGGCGGGTTGGTCAATAAAAATATTGTCGCCACCCTTCAGTCGATGGGCGCGAATGCCATTGGACTTACGGGAGCCGATCTCAATTATATGCAGTCCGCCAAAAGGCCGGTAAAGGAAGTTGATTATGGCTTTGTAGGTGATGTAACCCACGTCCGGACGACCGAATTAAACCTTTTGATTGATCGGGGGATCGTACCTGTTTTAGCCCCTTTAACGCACGACTGCAAAGGACAACTTCTCAATACCAATGCCGACACCATCGCTGCCGAAGCTGCAATCGCGCTGAGTGCCCGCTATGAAACAGAGCTGGTCTATTGCTTTGAAAAGCCCGGCGTCCTGCGTGATGCGGAAGATGACTGTTCCCTGATCAATTGCCTGACTTATCATCAATTTAAGGAACTGCAGGCTGCCGGAGCTATTCATACCGGGATGATACCTAAACTGGATAACAGCTTCGATGCCATCAAAAGAGGCGTAAGCCGCGTGCGGATCACCAA
>CAZOYZ010000405.1:0-5200 GCA_964584045.1 uncultured Prolixibacteraceae bacterium
GCATGTCGGTCTTTTTAATTGAACGGTCTGAGCGAATTGAAGTTCCCAAATTAGCTTTCAATGGTTATCAGACAGCTAATTTGGGAACACTCATTTTTCTGAAAAATAAATTTAGTACGGCTTACCTGTACCTTGTATTAACCAGGTCTTCGAGTAACTATGATCATTTGATTGGTTGGACGGAACAAAACTGGTTTTTTCCAGTTTGCTGACTGCTTCTTCATACTTTTCGACGTATTGCGGGTCGGCAAACGGTTCCGGGTAAGCAAGCCTCAGGGGTAAAGCAGGACCAAAAGCAGGATATGCCGCCGGTTCAAAGTCAGGATATCCTGTCCTCCTCCAGTCAAACCATGGTTCGATTTTTAACCAAAGCGCGATCCATTTCTGGGTCATAATGAGTTCATGCTTATTTGTTATCGCAGCGCTGCTGTAACGAACCGACGGTTGGTTATAAAAAGCTTCGAAATTAAAAGACGGGGCATCCGACAGTATTTTATACTGTTCCATCGATGCCTTAATCCCTTTTTTATAGTGGTCTTCGGCATCCGACACGCCATACCCCCCCAAGAAAGCGGCTTCGGCCATTATGAATTCAACTTCTGCATAGGTAATCAACGAAGGGTTAACGAATTCATTACTATTCTCGAAATAGATGGGTGACAAATAAGATATAAAAGGGCTTCTTTCATCAGGATAGTCCCTGATACCTTCTCCCCGGTTATAATTCCTTAAAAACTCCAGTTTATCGTATCCGACGGGCAATCCCACATACACTGAAGTATCGAGACTGGTGTCTTCGGTCGGCAGAATCCTCATGGGATAACTGTTCCCAAAAATGTCGGTGTAATTGATCGTTGTTTCTTCAGAGGCATTAAAATCCCATTTCCGTTCCACGGGGTTTGCCCAACGCTGAAGCCTGGGATCGTTCCTTTCCTTCAGGTACTCAACCAGCGGCTTTCCCGGTTTAAATGTATAGGGTTTATTTGCCGATCTGATGAGGCCCCCGACGGCTGAGTTATCGTCTGATAAACCCAGCAGGACTAATGTGGCATTGTCGGCATTGCTTCCTAAAACCTTAACGGCAGCATCCTTAAACTCATCTCCGGTATTGATACCAAGTTGATCCTTTTTGTTGTGCAACCGCAGCGCATATCGCAGTCTGAGCGAATTGGAAAATTTTATCCATTTGTCCCTGTCGCCTCCGTAAAGAAGGTCAGACGACGGGATGACGCTCAGCTTTTGATCCAGTCCGGCGAGGAGTTCGGATGCTGTTCTTAAGTCTTTCAAAACTCCTTCATATACATCCTTTTGTGCATCGTATTTGGGGAACAACAGACTACTCCCGGCCTGCAATGCTTCGGAATAAGGGCAATCCCCAAAAAGATCTGCCAGCAGCCCGAAAGTGAACGATTTCATGATCAATGATGCAGCCATAAAGAACTGGTTGTTTTCCTTTTCTCCCAGCTCATACATTAACTGGTTGGTCCTTAAAACATCATAATAGCCGCTCCAGGAGCCTTTTCCCCACTGATAACAGTTTTGATTTGCCGACTGATATTCAGTTCCCCGCTGGGTGTATTGCAGGGTCCCTGCAATGTCACTGCTCTCATTCGTCAGGTTATAGAACTGCATGGTTGTTTTTGAAATCACGTACGACAGCAGATAGTTTGGCGAAACATCTTCCGCGTTGTTAGGACTCACGTTCATGTCATCGAAATCATCATAACATGATTGAATAATCTGTCCTAAAAATATAATGATTAAAATCAAGCCTATTTTTTTCATCACGACACGAATTAGAATTCAACATTAAGCTTAATACCAAAGGAGCGGGTCCACGGTGTGACATTATAATATTCAGCGCCCTGGATCCATGAATTTCCACTTGATTTGAAAGCAAGCTCAGGATCGACCGGTATTTTGGCTTTCGTCCATGTAAATACGTTTTGTGCGATTAAGGACAGTGCCACTTTGCTGAGGCTCGTTTGCCTTACCAGCTGTTGGGGAAACGTGTACGTTACTGACAACTCTCTTAACTTTACATAAGTAGCGCTGTAAATATTATTTCCGCCATAATAACGGGTTGACCTTTGATTTGCGTCAAAAGGCGTCATCCATACCGTTCCTTCACCTCCAAGGTTTTCAATGTACCCTCCTTTGCCATCCTGACGAACACCAGGTATAAAGCTGGCATCATTGGTGTACACTCGTTCCCCTGTGATTTTATTGATGTAGGATCTCGAATTCTGTGTCGCGGCATTGGGCCACGGGAATCCGCCGTAATCACCGGTCCGGCCACCTACCCACAGGTTAAAATATTTATCAGGATTATCCTTGATTTGTTGTACAATGTCCTTATTCCTGTCGTAGTCAACACCTGAGAAGGTCTCTTCAAGCCAGCCGTTGTTTCTGAAGAATTCCATGGTCCGGGAATAGAATTCCCCTCCTGATCTCCAGTCGAAGTTCGCGTAGACACTGAAATTTTTGTATTTGATAACAGGTTGAATACCAACCAAAAAATTATGATTGAAGTTACCGACTTTTTCAATATGATCTTCCCTGTTGTCAACCTGAGGCCTGCCATTTGAAGCGATAATCGGATACCCGTTATATGCTGAATTTTCATCTTCCACTTTCAGAAAAGGGTATGCATAGATATTTCCAATGTCATCTCCAACATAGCTTCGAAGCCTTACCTCACCTTCTGAGCCAAATTGATAATACGATATACCTTCAGCCAGTTCTGCAATTTTGGTTCGGTTCCGGGTTAACGTTAAGCCCAGATCTGCTGAAAAATCGTTCTTTTTCACCAAATTGGCATTTAAGGAGATATCCCACCCTCGGCCCTGGACAAGTCCTGCATTGATTTGTTTTGCAGTTGCTCCGGATTCAACGGGAACTGAAATACTGAGCACCTGGTTTTTATTATCGACCACATAATAGGTCGCGTCCAGATAAATCCTGCCGTCAAATAATGAAAGATCCAAACCGATTTCCTTTGAGGTTGCTATCTCCGGCTTCAATTCCGGATTCTTTAGCGTTCCCGGCATGTACATCTGTTTTGCTTCGCCCCAGTCGCTGGTCGTTGCAAAATACTGAGCCAAGGCATAAGGCCCGACGTCATTACCGACCTGTGCATATCCTGACCTTAGTTTTGCCAGCCCGATCCAGGAGGGTAATTGCAGCATCTCATTGACCAGAAGGCTTAAAGATGCAGAAGGATAAAAATAGGACCGGTTATTCTTTGGTAATGTACTTGACCAGTCATTTCTTGCTGTTAAGTCCAGATAGATCCTATTCTGATATCCCATGGAGACGGAACCGTATATACTTTGCACAGCTTTTTCTCCCCAATAACTGTTATAGGAGACCGTTCCCGGAACGCCGTTTGAAATTGTGAACAGTCCGGGTAATACCAACTGGGTTGCTTCATTTGAGATGGCATCATTATATTCGTAGCGAAGATTTCCCCCTATATTTGCCGTTAGATTCAAACCTTCAACAAGATCTTTATTATAGGTAAACATGCCCTCCCAGTTCTCTTCCTTGGCGAAGGTTCTCTCAAGAGAGTAAGCGCCTCTGCTGTTATCGTAGTCACTCCAGGCCACTCTTGCTTCATTTCTTTGGTTGATCACGTTTGTAAGATACCTGGTCATAAAATTGAAATCTTTAAAGATTTCCCAGTCAAGCTGGAGTTTTGCCATGGTCTGGTTACGCTTAAAACCAGTCAGGTTTTCATAAACGTTGAAATACGGGTTGTTTTGTTTTGGTTTACTCTTTCTCTGCTGGATATTCTTTTGTCCTTCCAGCCAGTAATCCTTCAGATCAAGAATATTGACCTGCACGCCCATTTCGAGAACTGACCGGGCGGGATCTCTTCTTCCGGTACTGATATTTTGCCGGTTATCCGAACCTGCGTCCGAGATATTAACAGATGCGCTGACTTTCAAATTATCAGCAAGCTGATAACTTCCGTTGACGCCAATTGTTTTTCTGGAATAGTCGGTGTTGGGCAAAATGCCTTCATTCATCAGGTTCCCGATGGAAACACGAAAGTTTGCTTTATCATAGTTTCCTTCAAATGCGACGTTGTTAGACTGGCTAAATCCGTTCCTGTAAAAATCCTGTTGTCGGTTGGGATAGGCAACCAGGGGCTGCAAAGACGTACCGTTATTATGTTGAAGCGACTTGTCCCACTGATAAGCGTCGGGATACGTTCCGTCAAGTATTGCGCCCCAGGATTCGTTTTCGGTCTCGCCGAGATTGTGGGCTCCTGCCTTGCCCGAAGCAAACTTCGACTGAAACGGAACAAAGTGATAGGGATGATCAAGCATATAGGATGTATTAAAGGAAACCCCAATGCCTTTTTTTATGCCTTTGCCGGATTTTGTTGTAATAAGCACCACTCCGTTTCCTGCCCTGGAACCATATAGCGCCGCTGCACTGGGTCCTTTCAGGATTGACATGGATTCAATGTCTTCTGTATTCAGATCGGAAATGGCGTTTCCCATATCTGCATCTTTGTAGTTATTGTCAATTCCGTTGGAAACCGGCACACCATTAATCACAAAAAGAGGCTGGTTTTTCGTATTCAAAGAGCTGGCTCCCCTGATAATGACATTGACAGAGGAACCTTCGAGACCGTACATTTGGGACACCTGAACGCCGGCAGCCTTCCCTGCCATAGCATTTAACAAACTACCCTGGGGCGTTTCATTCAATTCGTTTCCGCTAACCTCGCCTACCGAATACCCCAGAGATTTCTTTTCTCTTGTGATTCCAAGTGCAGTTACCACAACATCTTTTATCCCAATCACATTTTCAAGTAAGGTCACGTTAACAACATCCCGGTTTCCGATTTCAATTTCCTGACTTTGCATTCCCACAAACGAGAATATCAGGGTTGCATTTTCCGGAACGCCGGGTAATGAATAGCTGCCGAGTGCATCTGTGATCGTTCCTTGTGCGGTACCCATGATGGCCACCGTAACGCCGGGAAGCGGTGAACCTGCTGCATCGGTTACCTTGCCGGAAATGGTGCGGGGTTGCTGAGCAGCCCATTTTGAAACGCTTTCCATTTCTGAAAGCATGATCTGGCGGCCCATCACTTTGTACTGAATATGGGTACCCCCGAAAATATCTTTCAAAACATCGGCGACAGTTTTGTCCTTGAAATCGACAGAAACACGCTGATCGACGT
>CAZOYZ010000406.1:0-3780 GCA_964584045.1 uncultured Prolixibacteraceae bacterium
CCGGTTTACGGCGTGCAAGTTCGAGTCTTGTTCTGGGCACAGAATTCATACAAAAATCCTTGTAAATCAAAAACTTACAAGGATTTTTAAATTTTATTCGGACAATTTTTCTGCAAACTATTAGGGATAAAGACTACATTTCAAAAACATTGTTTGACGAACTGTTCATTGACGGTATCCACCTGATTACTAGGCTTCCTAAAAACATGAAAAACTCACTAATGCTGCTTCAGGATAAAATTCTGCTTCGTAAAAGAGTATTGGTTGAAACAGTAAACGATGAGCTGAAGAACATATGTCAGATTGAGCACACCAGACACCGCAGTTTCAAAACTTCCTTACAAACCTGCTCTCTGGGCTGATTGCTTATTCATTCAATGGTATATCTTTTAATGATTTCAAGAGCTTTAAGTACCTCTTCTTCTAATTTTTTAAAATTCTGATTTTCAATGATGTCTTTTGTAATTAATTGAGATCCCATCCCCACACAAGTTACGCCTGCTTTGAACCACGCTTTCAGGTTCTCTTCAGAAGTATCGACCCCACCCGTTGGCATTATGGACGACCAGGGAAGCGGGCCTTTTACAGCTTCGACAAATTTTGGCCCGCCGACTTGCGAACCCGGAAATATTTTAACTATTTCTGCTCCCATCTCTTCAGCTTTTGAAATTTCTGTTACTGAACCACATCCTGGAGACCATAAAATTTTTCGACGGTTGCAAATTTTGGCCATATCTTCGTTCAATACCGGGGATACGATAAAGTTAGTACCAAGCTGAATATACAATGAAGCAGTTCCGGCATCAATAACAGACCCCACGCCAAGTATCATTTCCTGTAGTTCCCTGGCTGCATATTTATTCAGTTCGGTAAAAACCTCATGGGCAAAATCGCCACGATTAGTAAATTCAAAAACACGAACGCCACCATCATAGCAGGCTTTTAAAACTTTTTTCGCAACTGCAATATCCTTGTGGTAGAAAACCGGAATCATTCCGGTTTCTTTCATTTTCAGGGCTACCTGAATTCTCGTAAACCTTGCCATCTTATTGTTTTTATTTTCTATTATTTAATGGTTAATTACACGAATTGCATTTACTTTTCTTTAATTTTTCTTAATTTACTGTTACTTGAACAATGGGTGACTGATAAATGCTCCCAGTCGGAGGTATTTTTGATATATGACCTGATATGGTTCCACGTTTTCAGGAATGGGGTAATAGGTAGTTTCGAATCCTCCTCCCATTCTTTTCTGTGCATCCTGTATTGTCTTATGGAATCCGGCTGCAACCGAAGCAGCCATAGCTGCCCCCAAAGCACAGGCCTGGCCTGACCGGGCTACTTTGACTGGCATATTTAAAACATCAGCAACAATTTGCATGATGAAGGGTGATTTTTTAGCCACACCGCCCAACGCAATTATTCCGTCAATGCGAACCCCCTCACTGGTGAACCGGTTTACAACCGCTTTGGAGCCAAAAGCTGCCGCTTCAACGAGAGCACGGAAAATGTGTGGGGAATCAGTCCCTAGGCTAAGATTGGCAATTACTCCCTTCAGGTTCTCATCGGCATAAGGAGTACCCCGCCCGTTGATCCAGTCAATAGCAAGCACACCACCCTCATCTATGGGAATCCGGGCAGCTTCTTTTGAAAGTTCGTTAATTATTTTGTCGTCTATTTCCTGTATAAGTTTATTTATGGTTGCTTCACTGACTATTTCTGTTTGAAAAAATATTTGCTCAACAGGCCATAGCAATATCTTTTTAAACCAGCCATAAAGATCACCAAAAGCCGGTTGCCCGGCTTCCAGCCCAATCATACCGGGTATTATTGACCCATCCACTTGCCCGCATATTCCCGGAACCAGTTTATCTCCCATTTCTTCCGTTGGTACAACAAGCATATCGCACGAAGAAGTCCCCAATATTTTACACATATAATAGGGTATAATTTCTGCACCTAATGCCCCTGCATGTGCATCAAAAGCACCAACCCCTACGGTTACCCCTTCAGCTAATCCCAACCGGACAGCCCATTCTTGCGATAATGTGCCGGCAACCACATCACAGGTAAAAGTTTTTTTATACAAACGATCCCGTAATCCATTCAGCAACGGATCCAATTTGCTCAGAAAAGCTTCGGAAGGAAGGCCGCCAAAATCCTCATGCCACATGGCTTTATGACCTGCTGCACACCGGCTCCTTTTTAATGTCAACGGAACGGTGCGTCCTGTTAATACAGCAGGTATCCAGTCACAAAGTTCTACCCATGAGTAGGCAGCTTCCCTCACTTCTGCATCGATTCGAAGTACATGCAATATCTTGGCCCAAAACCATTCTGATGAATAAATTCCACCTTCATACCGGGTAAAATCTATTTCCCATAATCGTGCCAGATCATTAATCTCCCTTGCTTCTTTTACCGCTGTGTGGTCTTTCCACAACATGAACATGGCATTGGGATTCTCTTCAAAACCTGTATTTAGCGCCAACGGGGTACCCTTTTCATCTACTGCCGCAAGGGTTGACCCTGTGGCATCAATAGAAATACCAATCACTTTTTCAGCAACATTTTTAGATACCTTTCCAAGAGCTTCCAGAATGGTATACTCCAAACCTTCCAGGTAATCCAACGGATGTTGCCGGAATTGATTAATGGCCGGATCACAGTAAAACCCCTTTCCCCACCTGGGGTAACTGAAAACCAAACTTGCGATTTCTTCCCCGCTGGTTACATCAACAATCAGTGAACGAACCGAATCGGTACCGTAATCCAATCCTATGGTGTACTTTCTTTTCATTAATTTAATTAGTACTGTAATTCGTCCTGATTTTACTTCCGTAGGCACCAAAATACAAGATGAACAAATAAGCAGGTATGCAAACCCAATAAGCTATCGGGTAGGATGCAGCATCAGCAACAAAACCAAATATTAGTGGCAAAATTGCTCCCCCGATCATTCCCATCACTAAGAAAGAGGACCCTGTCTGGGTAAATTCACCCAGATCGGCAATTGCCAGAGGCCAAATGGCAGGCCATAACAAAGAATTGGCCAGTCCAAGTACGGCAACTAGGTAAATAGAAATACCGGCTGGAACGAGTGCAATTGATATTGTTGTGACAACTCCCAATATAGTGCACAGTATCAGTGCTGTATTTTGACTCAGAATTTTTGGGATAAAGGCAACACCCAACAGATAGCCGATTACCATTCCCAAAGAAGTAAACCAGACATAGCTTTCAGGGGTTGGTAAATTTAAGATGGTCGCATAATCATTAATTGTTCCCAGCGCTGTTGTTTCGAGACCCATATCGAAGAACAACGCAACTGTTCCCAGCAATAAATGAGGAAATTGAAAAATGCTTGTTTTTGAACCGGCATAAGTTGAAACCGGAGGGTTATCATCACTTTGATCTTCACCCTCTGCTTTAATATCGGGAAGAGGTGCAAAATAGGATAAAATGCCTATAATGATTAATATTCCGGTAATCAGGTAAAACGGGGCAATGGTATCTTCAATCCGGACATTGGACAGATCCAGGAACCAGGCCAGGATGAACGAAGCCCCTGCATAGGAGAATTTATTGCATATCCCCATAATGCTTATCCTTTTTGCTGCACTTTCGGCAGGCCCCAGGATCGTAACGTATGTGTTAACGGCGCCGGTCAGTAAAGCCTGCCCCATGCCGCTAACAAACAAAGCACCCAGGAACAGCGGAAAACTAACAATACTTGCTGCAGGGGCGTCTGGGCTTGCCGTTGAGGGCCGGACAAGTGCG
>CAZOYZ010000406.1:3790-5175 GCA_964584045.1 uncultured Prolixibacteraceae bacterium
CATCAACAGAAAGGCGACAACCATTCCCTTTCTATACCCTATCTTTTTGATGATCATCCCCGATGGAATACCAAATACAACAAAAGATAAGAATGTCGCTGTCATTATTAAATAGGACATTGCCGTGGAAATATGAAACGCTTCTTTAACAAAAGGGACAAAAAATGCGTTTATTCCCAGGGCAAAGCCTAAAACAGCAAACATTGAACCTATGACGATCATGGGAACAACTAAACTCTTTTGATTCCTACTCATTATCGTTGAATTAATTTTGTGTGTACCAAATGGACCTATTTTTATTTCTACATTATGCTGATATACAACTGATTTTAAAGAGCAGCATTAGTATTCATTGAATATTCCGTAATGATGTTATAACTGATTTTGATGTGCCGTTCAAATTCGCGCGGAATGCCAAGCTGACGGTTATTGACCAGGTCAATTTCGGCCCGGATAACTGCCCTGTTTCCGGATTGTTCTACTACATTCCAGACTGCGCCTGTTATGGCCGGCGGCACACGCCAATTACCGGTCCCGTATTCATAGCCATAAAAACTTCCTTCCGGGGCGGGCCATAAGGCATCGCCGCCGGGATTCAGAAAAGCGGTCTTGTTGCTGCGGTTCAGGATAGCTGACGGTACCACCCTGTTCAGAACCCTGCCGTTAAGCACTGCGAAAAGCCGTCCTTCCAAATCCAGTGCGGTTATAATGCCGTTTTCGGGGGAACCAATAATATGTACACGGCGTTTTGCCTGACCCATTAAATCAATTAACTCCTGTCCGGTCATTATTAACTCTCCAAAGCTTTTTTCATATCCCTTAAGATTAATTTCTTGGCCTTGTTCCCATATTCCAAAGAAGCTTTTTCAGCGGATTGTACATACCACTTTTCGCCTGAGAAACGCTTCATATCTACCCCTTCGGGGCAAAAAGCCATCATCAGCGATGTTTCCTGTTCACCTGCATGGTCAATCGGGTACATTTGCTGTACTTCTGCACTCATAAACGGCCTGACTTTAATCCAGTTAAATGGGTTATCACCCGCCGCATGGCTTTCATAATAACCGGCAGAAGAATTATCTCCCCACCACGATTCCCCTCGTTGCCTTTCAAGGAAAGCGAAAGTTTCCTGTTTGGCAGCCAGTTTGAAAGCCAGGTCGGTTGGCATTCCATCTGCGAAGTTTTCACTTTGATGGTGAATGAAAACATTTATATTGCGGAACCCTATCCTCAGAAGGTTATAAAACAGTTGTTTGGCAATAGGTCCCAGTGCCTGGGAATCCACGTGCACAGTTCCATTATTCTCAGGTGGTTCTACCACATAGCTGCCAGCTCCATAGTAGAAGGGTGGCAACACCACCATAGGTATTTCTTTTTCAAGCATA
>CAZOYZ010000407.1:0-5140 GCA_964584045.1 uncultured Prolixibacteraceae bacterium
AAGATATTCTCCCTGGATTGAATTGTGGCGATCAGATTCGCCGGAAGGCGAAGGGTTGGAAGAATATGTGAAAAAAGAAATGCAAGGCATTCCTCACAAGGGAGAAACACCCACGCAGATTGCGCATGAGATCAGGACACATGCGGGAAAGGCTGTTCAGGACATTGAGAAAGTTGCCCCGTTTATCACTGAAAATAAAGAGGAATTTGACCGGCTGAAGAATGATATTCATTGTATAGGTTTGCTGTCGGATTTTTACGCGGATAAATCCGCATCGGCAGTTCATGTTCTCCGGTATCCGTATGGCTCCAATACAGAAGAATTGGACACAGCACTTGTATGGCTCGAAAAAAGCACAAAGGATTTTGAACAATTAACAACCAGAACAAAGGATACCTACCTGTATGCCTGTTCGCTGCAGGATAAAGTAAGGAAAATCCCGATTTCAGGGGCAGACGGAAAAAACAAGCACTGGTCGGAATTGCTTCCATTGTATAAGCAGGAACTGGAAAGATTTAAAATTAACCTGGAAAGATTAAAAAAGGAAGGCACTTTTGTAACCAAAGACTCAACCGGGTTGAAATTTTGTGCCGTTCCATTTGACCTGCTGTCAAAGGATATGGAAAAGTATACGCTTACAAAAGGCGTACCTGTCTTTTCAGATCACAAAGTGATTATTAATGAAATTGTTCCCGGACTAACCGGGATAGAAGGTATCCGTTTTCCTGAAAAAAGAGCAATGGAAAAAGGAATCCGTTTTAGTTTTCGTGTTGAAAATCCGGTGTATGTTTTGATCGGGTACTTTAACACCGGCAAGCCGGGTTTTCTTCCCAAACCCAACCTGGAAACCAATGCGTTTGCCGATGAACAGGGCGGTCTGGAACCAATCATCAGAAATGCGGCCAGGTTCAGCATACAGGGAGCCGAACCCCTCAATCCGGCAACGCTATATCCGGGGATAAACGTGCATGCATTTAAATTTGAAGCAGGCACGCATGAAATGGAGTTCGGCAAAGGAAGGTTTTTGGTACTGGGAGTTGTTGATGGTACACAGGAGTTAAACTTGAAGGATCCCGGTCTTAATGAAAGGAAGATATACAGCTCTTTGGATTGGTTGTTTGAGCAAACAACAGGGGAATAGATACGATCGGATAAATAGAAAAAAATTTCACCTTCGGATTCATTGAAATTAGTAATAATTATGAGGCATTTACTAAAAAAGGGGATTGTAACAGGAATGATTGGTCTTTTCCTGACAGTTAATTGTCATATCAATGATAAAAAAGAAACTATCAGTATCCGGGAAAGGTTACCTGACGGATCATTTCAATATGTGAATGATATTATAGATACGTCTGTAAATTATGATATAGATGTCGAAGGAACTCTCGATGGATGGAATACAGCAGAGTTTGCTGAGACTTATGACGGAAATTATTTTATGCAGTCAAAATTTGAGCCTAATGAATCCCTTGTGATAGAGAATATGGGAACTACTGATCTTGTTAATCCCCGAATTGTGATCAATAATCGTCGAAGATATTATTCTGTGAAAGAGATACTATCAGGCATAGTCAAGCCGGGGATGTCGGATGAAGAAAAGGCACAGGCAATCTATGCTTTTTGGTCTGATTACGAAACGCAGGGACATCACAACAGTCTAAAACCAGGCCCTCCATACCCTGAAATAATTGCTCCACCATCGGCTTCAACGTTTGGTGAAAGGGCTGATCCTGTTAAAGCGCTAAACTCTTATTTTGCCGGAGGATGTAGTTTAATATCAGCTAATTTCGTGATACTATGCCGGGCTGCCGGTATTCCTGCCCGGGCCTTATGGATGTGTGCCCCGGAGAATCCTAATCCTATAGTAATGTATGGGGAAACATACAGGCCCTATGCAACCCATTGTGTCGCGGAAGCCTGGTATAATAATTCATGGCATCTTTTTGATACCGATCAGCGAAATTTTTACCGGGGAACTGACAATCAGAATATTGCTTCATATGAAGACCTCCATTTAAACCCGGCTTTGGTTTCAAGAACCATCTCCCAGGGATTCGTCTCCAACCGGAAAGATGTTTATTCTGTTTATTACGGGAAATATTTTCCACCCAAAGAGATGCCTGTAGAACAATGGATCAGTGAGATGGGGATGACCCTCAGACCTGGTGAAAAATTTATTTGGAAATGGAATAACACCGGCAAATTCCGTTTGGGGAATAACTACAGGCTCGGAAAAGAAGTTCCGCCTAACCTGGCAAATGGAAAGATGGTCTATAACCCCCAACTAATATTGTCAACAAGGAACAGCGAAATTAAAGGTTATTATTTTGAAGCTGTTGGGAAAAATGAACGGGAAGCAAAATTACAGCCAATAGTTAAAGGAACCAAAGCTGAAGTGCTTTTCACCATGAAAGTCCCTTATCCGCTTGTCGGTGCTTCTCTTTCAGCAGATATATTTAAATCCGGCAGTTTAGATACCATTCGTGTTTTCTATTCTGTCCTGAACGGGTCTTGGGAAAAAATTTCGGTAAAAACGGCCCCCGGGGAACAGAAACTTCTATGCGTGTTGGATTCCCTGATCGCCCCCAAAAAGAGACCGGCCATCTACAGTCTTTTCATTAAATTCGAAATGACTGCACAAACGGAGCTTCATGATGTATGGATACGTAATGTCTTTATAGAAGCAGATGTACAAATGAACAGGAATGCACTTCCGGCCTTATCGGTTGGAAGAAATCTGATCCATTACAGCAGTGAATCTAAAGGAAAAGCCCGCATTGTACATACGTGGAAAGAGAGTAAAGCAACAGAACCTCCTTTAGCTCCTCAAAAGCCCGTTTATCCGGCCGATAAACAACATATCAGATTGGAAAACTTGAAAGCGCTTAGATGGGATAGTTCGGTAGATCCTGACCAGGATGGCATAGCTGCTTATCACATACAAATGAGTTACAGGAAAGATATGCTTCTACCTGTATCAACAAACCTGGACCGGTTTATTCGGCAAACTGAGCCTGCATGGGCGATTCCTGAGGGATGGCTTTTGGAAGGACAAACATACTACTGGAGAGTCAGGGCGAAGGACCGCTGGGGAGCATGGAGCGGATGGAGCAATGTTTGGCAATTTAAGGTTGAATCATAAAGCATCAGTCAAATGCTATTATGTTTTTAAGATGTTATTAATGAACAAATTACAACTTGATTAAAATATGATCATGAAACGAAATACGTTCTTATCCCTTCTTATTGTCTTCAATTTGATGGATATGCTTTTTTATTCTTGTGCGAACAAAGAAAAGAAGAATAAAGAAGAGCATTTCCCCCGTAATGAAGAATATCATCAAGGGTGGTATAAATCCAAAGATAATCCACTGGTCATTTTTGAAGGAAACCTGGAAATTGCTCCTAAAAACTGTGTAAACAGCCCGGTGGTACTACCCATAGATGACTGCCCGTATAAAAATTATAAATGGGCTTTCTTACATCTGGACACTAACCCGGAAACCTATGAAAATTATTTGTCAATAACATTTTCCACTGACGATGGTTTTAACACAGACCATTGGGAAGATGAGCTAAGGATCATAGGGAAGATTGCGGAACCATTCGATGCAAAAATTATTGACGGCAAAATATACTTATGGGGGACGTGGCCGCGAGAACATAAAAATCATAATGAAATCTCAGTAATGACCTCTGAAAACTGGATTGAATGGTCTGAACCTGTTTCCTCGATCGTTAACGATAAATCATGGAGAAAATACCGCGCCCGAGGGTTTACAATACAAAAAGTCCCGGAAAAAGATCAGTATCTCGCGTTATTTAGTGGCCAGTCTGACTATGGTACAGGTGCCTTTTCAATAGGACGGGCAATCGCATCAACAAAGCAAATAAAAGAAAACCAATGGACTAAAGATTCTGATAACCCAGTCTTTACTTCTAAAGATATTTCATGGAACGGGAAAGATGTTGTACTATACCCCCGCTTATTGCCACGATGTTCAAATGGACAATGGATCATGGCTATGGCTTCTTATCTAAATGAGCCGAATAGGTTTTCAGTCGGGTTTGTATATAGTGATGACAATGGAAAAAATTGGAAAGAATACTTGCCGGGGACTAATCCCGTTTTAATCCCCGGACCGGAAACATGGGATGCCGGTTATGTATCAACCCCTTATGTTATTGAAACAGGCACTCGTTCTTATAAAATGTATTATGGTGCAAGACCGGAAATAATGAAATACCATGCTATCGGAATTGCTTATTTAGGACCGCAAACAGAATTTGGTGACTGTGCTGTAGCAATAAATCGCCAGATAGGCTGGGAAAACTTAAGGTTTAGAAATATGGGAATACGAAACATAAGCCCTTATGAAAACGACATGAGTGATGAGCTTGTCCAAATGAACCCGGGAGAGGATTGTGAGATAGTGACACCGGTTGTCGATTTAGGGGAGGGAAGACATCTGACAGGAGGTAAAAACGGAACAAGGATATATGCATGCAACATTTCAGAGATAAGCGTCGAAGTCAGGGGATATGACCAGCCTCCTGCTGAAAAACCACAAACGGAATGGAGAAAAGGATATATATGGTATGAGGGTTGGGGAAAAACAAAAGCGGATGATTTCAAGAAGTATTCTTTAAAAAAAGGAAGGCAACCGGATGAATACTATATCTCAGGTTCATGTCCAGATCGGTATGTTCAGATGAGGATCAGTTCGTCTGCCCGTGTTGATCCGCTCATTCTGGATGAGATCGTATTTTGTAATCAATAACAGGATATGAAGAAGATCAAAGAAGACTCAAAGCGTTTTATAGGCTTTAAAAAAAGAAGAGTCTTTGAAATGGTAAAAGAAATAAAGGATGAAATTATTTGAGGAAGAAACGAGATCAAATGAAAGTAATTAAGCGATGCGGAAAAGCGTAACAGAAAATTACAGGTGGCGGATCGTTATATTATTGTTTTTTGCTACAACAATCAATTATATTGACAGGCAGGTTATCGGTATTTTGAAGCCATATATTGCAGACGACCTGGGTTGGAGTGAAGCCAGCTATGGTTATATAGTGACTACTTTTCAGGTTGCTTATGCCTTAGGACTGTTGACAACGGGAAGGTTCCTGGATAAAT
>CAZOYZ010000408.1:0-3384 GCA_964584045.1 uncultured Prolixibacteraceae bacterium
GCTATTTGTTGGGCATAGTCATTCGACTGTTTACCAATATACTTTAAAAGCATCTGTTCCGTGCCATGGCCAGTTATGGACTTTATCAATGATGTTGGCATTTCCCCGTAAAAATTGGAAGCGAATGACCTTCTGCACACGTGCGTACTAATTAGCTCATGCTTTGGATAGATGTCGTGTTTCTTTCTCCATATCGGGCTTTCTTCTGTTCCAATGTTTACTTTCTTATTTCCCTTAATGAGCTCCTCTATTTTGGCTATCTTGCAAATGTCTTTAATGTGATCATTGAATTTCTGTGTGGAAATAGGCCCAGGGAAATGTCCTTTGTTTTTCTTTAGAATTTCCTCAACTATTGGATGCAAGGGAATTGTAACCCGTTTCTTTGTTTTCTGCTGTGTCAATTCAATTACTCTTAACCCATTTCTGAAAGCTAAATTTTCGTCTGTTAGTGTGAGTAAGTCAGAAACACGCTGACCAATGTAACAGCCGATAAGCAACCAGTCTTTAGCATTTTCAAGAGCCGTCCTGTCGAATGTCGTATTTTTAATTTTTGCCAGTTCATCAACAGTCAGGTAAACAATATCTCCGGGTTCGCTTATGCCTTTGATCAGTTCTAGCTGGGGGTGTGTTTCTATCCCGTAAATCTTGGCATCATTGCAAACGGCCTTTAAATATTTCACGTATCGTCCGGTTGAATTTCTACTCAGCTGTTCAATCTCCAGAAAATAATTGGTTAACTCGTTCCCAAACTTCAAACCAACGTCTTTGAGAAAGTACCTTTTCTTTTTATAGCTCTGGAAATTTGTGATTTTATTTTTTAAAGTGGTATATTTCTGAATCGTGTTGGTTGTAACTCCTGTTTCCTCCTGGAGCTACTTTATTTGGAACATTATCAATATAATGCTGAATCCAGGTTAAAAGGCTATCCGGGTCTGTTTCTTTCTTTGTCCCTTTGATAATATCAATTTGTTGTTGCAGCCATTCCCCTGTTATTCCCTGTTTGAGCGAGACTGCTTTATTTAGGTTCTTTTCAACGGTGTTTGACATTGCCTTTAGATCGGTTTTAAGGTTTTTTAAGTCAACATCATTCTGCTTGGGGAGGCTTGTTTCATTGCTCCAATCTTTGGGATTTATGAGATATCCTGTTTTTCGCTTAAGACTTGTTTTTTTATCAAGGGATAGTCTCAGATAAATATTGGCAGGATTGTTCTTGCTTTGAAGTATAAATTTGATTGTTGCCATTCTATAACATTTGAAATACACATCCCAAATATACTAAATTTAGTCAGCATTTAGTCAGCCAAAGTACAATTTATCTCAATGTTGTTAAATCTCGTTCAATAATTTAATTTTTATAACTACTGATATATCAATGGTAAATATGGTTTTATTATAAGTTTTTGGATGGTTTTGGGAATTATAAAAAATGATAGTTTATATTCCGAGTGGCACCACAAGCAAAAAACAATGATTGAAAGCGAATACTTTAGGGTGTTCGCTTTTTTGTTTTAGGCAGCATTCAGGCAGCCGAATCTCTTTGGCGATCCATGGTTATATGGCAGACGATGAAAGAACATTACATTAGTTGTAATTCAAAATTTACCCGAGCGCCCAAAGCTGCTGCAATCTTATTTATGGTGGAAAGAGTTAGGTTGAATTTACCGTTTTCAATCTTTGATATTTGCCCTTTCTCCATACCTAACTTTTCAGCAAGCTGGCTTTGAGTTAATTTTTTCTTTTTACGCAATTCCTTTAACTGCCAGGCCAGTATTTCGGCTTTCAGTTCGTTTTCAAATTCAATCCGTTCCGGCGTTCCTTGTTTTCCGGTAAAACGGTCTAACAAGTGGAAATGTCAGAAGTCATTTGGGTTTTTTAAATTGAAAGATTAGCTTTAACTTTCAGATCTGAATTTTGAACGATCCGGAAGACTAATAAATAGCTAAACTGAAAATGAAAACCTGGAATTTTGGAATAATCGGTACCGGAAACATCGCTGACTTTCACGCCAAAGCGATTAATAGTCTGAGCAATGCCCGGTTGTTGGCTGTATACGGCAGAAATGCGGATAAAACAAACAAGCTGGCCGAAAAATACGACTGCAAAGTGTACCACGATCTGTCGGAAATACTGAGTGATCCGGATATCGACATCATGGCTGTGGCCACGCCAAGCGGAGCCCATATGGAGCCGGTTATCGAAGCAGCCAGGCACGGGAAGCACGTGATCTGCGAAAAGCCGCTTGAGATTGATCCGGAGCGGATTGATCAAATGATTGAGGCACATGAGGAACAAGGGACCAGGTTGGGTGGAATTTTTAATTACCGGTTCAATGAGCCCGTGCGGTTATTGAAAAAAGCAGTCGACAGCGGACGATTCGGGGTCATCACAAACGCTTCGGTATACGTACCATGGTGGCGGAGCGATCAGTATTACGACAGCAGCTGGCGCGGTAAATGGGCCCTTGACGGCGGAGGGGCGTTA
This sequence comes from uncultured Prolixibacteraceae bacterium, assembly GCA_964584045.1. GTDB lineage: Bacteria > Bacteroidota > Bacteroidia > Bacteroidales > Prolixibacteraceae > JBCFBK01. The sequence continues at coordinate 2,482 of CAZOYZ010000408.1, forward strand.
ATGAACCAGTCCATTCACATGGTCGATATGCTTCAGTATATGGTGGGACCCGTAACTTCCCTGCAGGCATATATCGCAACCCTGGGGCATCCTCAAATCGAAGTGGAAGATACGGCTGTAGCAATCCTGAAGTTCGCCAATAAAGCTCTGGGAATGATCTACGGATCAACGGCATCTTTTCCCGGCCAGTTCAGAAGACTGGAGATTACCGGAACAAAAGGAACGGTGATCCTCGAGGAAAACAGCTTTAAAGTGTGGCAGTTTTCGGATCCTTCGGAGGAGGATGCCGAAATCAGCAGAGAATACAGCACCATTGAGGGCGGTGGCGGCGTTTCCGATCCAATGGCGATACCCTTTGAACCCCACGCCCGGAACATCGGGGCGTTTATTGATGCGGTGGAACAAAACAAGCCTTTCGAAATTGATGGCCGGGAGGCAAGAAAATCGGTCGAAATTATTTCAGGCATATACCAGTCGGCGCGTGAACACAAAGAAATCTGTTTTTGATTGAGGGTAATCTCTGAATACTAATCAGCTAACCGATGTTCGACCAGAAGTCTTTTGAGGAATTGTTCAAGGTATATTATAAACCCTTATGCTATTATGCCCGGAAATATACGTTGGATCATTTTGAATCGGAAGAAGTGGTTGAGCAGGTTTTCCTGAAGTTATGGGAGATCAGGGATAGCCTGTCCATTGAACGCTCTGTTGCTGCTTATCTTTACCAGTCGGTCCGGAACCAAAGCATCAATTATCTGAAACAGAAAAGTATCTTTTCTAAAAACAGGGAAGAATATGTTTTAAAGGTCAGGCAGGCCCGGCTTTTTTTAGCTGTCAGCGAGGAAGACGGAACGTCGGCCTTGCTCGCCCGTGAACTTGAACAACAGATCGGTCAGGCCATTC
>CAZOYZ010000408.1:3394-5132 GCA_964584045.1 uncultured Prolixibacteraceae bacterium
TTACCAGTCGGTGCGGAACCAAAGCATCAATTATCTGAAGCAAAAAAGCATCTTTTCCAAAAACCGTGAAGCGTATGCGTTAAAGACAGCGCGGGCCGGACTTTTTTCGGCTGTCAGTGAGGAAGACGGAACGTCGGCCTTGCTCGCCCGTGAACTTGAACAACAGATTGGTCAGGCCATTCATGATTTGCCCCCAAAATGCCGGGAGATATTCCTTTTGAGCCGGAGCGAGAACCTCTCCATGAAAGAGATTGCCGAAAAGCTGGCTATCTCCACCAACACGGTACAAAAACAAATCTCCATTGCGCTCGCCAAACTAAGGGACATCTTAAAGTATTACCTTACCGCTCTTTTAGCGGTGATGAGTTATTTTTCTTAAAAATTTCAGGATTGTTTTCACTGATATGTCGTTTTGTTTTGTCTTACAGATAAAGACGGCAAAAGATATGGTCAATGAAGCGCTAATTATTCAGTTTTTGTCTGGCCGGGCCACTGAAGAAGAAGGCCGGGAGATTCTCCGGTGGAAAAACCTGAATGAAGAAAACAGAAAGGCATTCCGGGAAATCGAAGTTGCCTGTAATACCTCCGAGATCGTTCTGAATCCGGAGAAGTTCGATGCAGCAACTGCACTGCCGAAGGTTCAGTCAAAACTGAAGGAAAGGAAAGTGATTCATATCGGCGGGATCAGGTTAAGACGCCTCGCCGGTTATGCGGCGACCGCGGTGATTGCCATCGGACTGACCTGGTTTGCTCAAAATTATTTTTCGGATAAAAAAGGGCTTTCGCAACCGGTCAGTACCAATTACCAAACGGTGGAGACTCCTGGAGGGGCAAAGAGCATGGTGACACTCGAAGACGGGACCAGGGTGTGGCTGAACGCGAAAAGCAAGCTGACTTATCCGGCCCGTTTTGTTGGCGACAGGCGGGAAGTTGAACTGGAGGGAGAAGGATACTTTGAGGTAGCCAAAGACCGGTCAAGGCCTTTTAACGTGAAAACGTCCGAATTGACCGTTCAGGTTTTGGGAACGGCTTTCAATCTGAAGTCTTATCCGGAGGAGGGGACGATCAAAGCTACGCTGGTTGAGGGAAAAATAGCCCTGAACCGACTGGTGGATGAAAAGATGGAAAGAGAATTGCTGAAACTGAAGCCAAACCAACAGGCCGTATTTGTTAAGAAAGAAGGATTTCTGACGAAGGAAGAGGCGGTTTCAGCCGGGATTCCGCCTGATGAATTAAGCAGCCGGCCAACAGAGAAATTAATTGTTCATGAACGTGTAGATCCTGCTGCCATAACGGCCTGGAAGGACAATAAGCTGATCTTTAAGGATGAAACATTCGAAAGCATTGCCGTGAAGTTGGAACGCAGGTACAATGCCAGCATTATATTTGAAGATGAGGCTGTTAAGGGTTATCGTTTTTCGGGGACCTTCAGGGAAATCAGTATCAACGAGGCGCTCAAAGCCTTGCAGTTTACGTCCGGTTTCCGTTTCAGGATAGAACACGATAAAATATTCATACAAGATCAATAAAAAATGAACCGGCAATTTGTTGCAGAAATTACCGGTTCAGAAATAGCAAATAGTTAGTAACTAATTCAGTACAAAATTATGAAAAAAAAACGATTTGTTTTCCTTTTCACGAAAGGGAAGGCTAAAAAATTTTGGATTATGTTTAGATGGGTGTCATTTTTTATGCTTCTGTCGATCCTGCACGTTTCCGGTGCGGTATTTTCACAGGG
>CAZOYZ010000409.1:0-3277 GCA_964584045.1 uncultured Prolixibacteraceae bacterium
TAAAAATAACGGGGGTACTCGCCGAACCGGACGGAAAGTCACTGATCCGGCGATCAGTTTATTGCCTGCCGGAGGAAGCCTCCGAAAAGGCCATTGAACTGGCACAATCCATGCTTGATGATGGGGGAAGAACAATACTCGGGCAAATCAGATCTGAAAAATGAACGTTCCGGCGCTGATGATCTTGGTTTAACTGAAGAAATAACCATATAAAAAAAATGAACCCGGATGATCAAAATAAGCTAAAAGACCGCGTCATAATCCGGACTTATCCGGACTACGAGCAGGATGAACTGGATGATATTCTGCGCTCGGCCGGTATTTGCGTGCTTTCCATGCCCATGATCGCTGTTGATCCTCTCCGTTTCATGCCAAAAAAAGATATCTCGGATTATGACTGGCTGATCTTTACCAGTAAAAATGCCGTTTATTCTTTTTTCGGTCAATGTACCGTTACCGGAACTCACAGGATCGCTGCCCTTGGACCAGGTACAGCCGCTGCATTGACCCGGGTGGGTCATCCTCCGGATTTTACCGGTACAGGAAAGTCGGCCATTCATTTTTCGGAAGAGCTCCGGCAGGCGATCCTGCCCGGGGAACATCTTCTTCTCGCACTTGGAACACTGGCCCCCGATACGCTTGAGACAACCTTGTCGACCAGTCATCCGGTTGAACGGGTCAACGTTTATCAAACCGGAATGCCCAAACTGGTGGATCGTGATCTGCTTATGCGGGTGGAAAAGGATCAGTACGACCTGCTGATCGTGAGCAGCCCCTCTGCGATCCGGAATCTATGGACACTTTTATCGGGCAACAAGGAAAATCTCAGGATCATCAGTATCGGACAAACAACCACTGCCGCGATCCGGGATTTTCATATCGAACCTGTTGCAACAGCGATGAAGCCCGGATATCAGGGACTGGCAGAAATCACGATAAACTATCTTTTGAACAACTATAAAAACCATATCCAATGAGCTATCCGGTCACACGATTAAGAAGATTACGTAAAAATTCCGTTATCCGGAACATGATACGCGAAACAGAAGTGAACAGAGACGATCTGATCATGCCTTATTTTGTTTGTCCGGGCAAAAATATCCGGAACCCGATCCGGTCTATGCCTGGTAACTTTCAGTTGTCCGTCGACTTACTGGTCAGCGAGGTAAACGATTTGGTCAGGCAAACCGGGATTGATAAAATATTGCTGTTTGGAATTCCTGAAACGAAGGATGAAGATGGCAGCGTGGCCTGCAATGACGAAGCCATTGTACCAAGGGCCATCCGGGCTTTGAAAGAAGCCGTGCCAGGGATTGTGATCATCGCAGATGTTTGTAACTGCGAGTATACCACGCACGGACATTGCGGGACCATCGTCGACGGAGATGTCAATAATGATCTCACCCTCAATACTCTGGCAAAACAATCCTTGACCCTGGCAAAAGCCGGGGCCGATTTCATTGCCCCCAGTGATATGATGGATGGTCGTGTGGGTGCGATCCGCCGGGCGCTGGATGAAAACGGGTTTGAAAATACACCGGTCCTGGCTTATTCGGCCAAATATGCATCGGGTTTTTACGGACCTTTCCGGGAAGCCGCCGAAAGTGCCCCCAAATTCGGGGATCGCAGTACCTATCAAATGGATCCTGCGAACAGTAATGAAGCACTTCGTGAAGTAGAACAGGATATCGTCGAAGGTGCCGATCTGGTGATGGTGAAGCCTGCCCTGAGTTACCTCGATATTATCAACCGTGTCAGACATACCTTTAATATTCCTGTAGTAGCCTATAACGTAAGCGGTGAATTTTCAATGGTCAAGGCAGCCGCGGCTAATGGCTGGATCGACGAAGAGCGGGTCATCAAAGAGATCCTGACTTCGATCAAACGCGCCGGGGCTGATCTGATCATTACCTACCATGCAAAAGAGTTCGTGCTGAGCGAAATGCAAAAAGGCAACCGGGTATAGAGGGCAAAGCGCATCGGGCATGGAGCATCGTATCTTTTCCTTCCGATGCTCTGTGTTCTACGCAATTAACAATTTAACCATGTAACCATGAATTTTTCAAACAGTATAAAGGCGTTTGGTCAGGCGCAAAGGCTTATTCCAGGCGGTGTCAATTCCCCTGTCCGGGCATTTAAAAGCGTACAAACTGATCCGGTATTTGTCCAAAGTGCCAAAGGATGTACCATCCGTGACATTGACGGGAATGAGTACATGGATTTTGTCGCTTCCTGGGGACCTTTGATCCTCGGCCACGCCCGGCAGGAAATTGTTGAAGCGATTAAACGGGCTGCTGAAAGAGGAACCAGCTACGGCGCTCCCACCCTGATCGAAAACGAAATGGCCGAACTCATTACCTCCATGGTCCCCTCGGTTGAAAAGGTACGCATGGTCAATTCAGGAACAGAGGCTACGATGAGTGCCCTGCGACTCGCCAGAGGTTATACCGGACGCGATCTGATCGTCAAGTTCGCCGGCTGCTACCACGGGCATGCCGACAGCTTTCTGATCAAGGCAGGTTCGGGGGCGCTCACGCTCGGATTACCCGACAGCCCCGGCGTCACAAAGGCTTCGGCAAGGGACACGCTCATTGCAGAATACAACAACCTGGACTCCGTGAAGAAACTGTTTCACGAAAGGGGAAGCGAAATAGCCGCTGTCATTCTGGAAGCAGTGCCCGGGAACATGGGTGTAGTATTGCCGGTTCCGGGCTTTCTTGAAGGACTGCGTGAAATTACGCGTAAACACGGAACCCTGCTGATCTTTGACGAGGTCATTACCGGCTTCCGGTTGTCTGCCGGAGGAGCACAGCGACGTTTTCAAATTAAACCAGACCTTACAACCCTGGGAAAGATCATCGGGGGCGGCCTCCCTGTCGGCGCTTACGGGGGCCGCGCTGACATCATGGATATGCTGGCTCCGGAAGGCCCCGTATACCAGGCAGGTACTTTATCGGGCAACCCTTTGGCCATGGCCGCCGGAACCACGATGCTCCGGATCCTGAAAGATGATCCGGGAATTTACTCCACACTGGAAAGCAAAGCCGCCCGGCTTGAAAAAGGATTAACGGCAAGTCTCTCCAAATACGGTATTCCCGGTGTCATAAACAGGATAGGTTCCATGATGACCTTATTTTTCACGGAACAGGACAAAGTGGAAAATTTTGATCACGCCATGAAATCAAATACCCTCCGATACGGCAAGTACTTCCGGAAAGCCCTGGAACACGGCATTTATCTGGCTCCGTCACAATTTGAATGCCTGTTTATCTCAGAT
>CAZOYZ010000409.1:3377-5127 GCA_964584045.1 uncultured Prolixibacteraceae bacterium
CTTACGACTTACGACTACGTATTAACAATTCAACAATTTTAGTGATGCAATCCATTTTACTCGATACCTTAAAAGGGAAACCGGTCAACCGGCCTCCCTTCTGGTTCATGCGGCAGGCAGGAAGAGTTCTTCCAAACTATAACAAACTGAAGAAACACTATTCTTTCCGGGAACTCATGCATGATCCCGCTTTGGCCGCTCAGGTCACCCTGATGCCGGTCAACGATCTTGGTGTCGACGCAGCCATCCTTTTTTCCGATATCCTGGTCATCCCGGAAGCGATGGGAATGGAAGCGGAATTCACTGATCGCGGTCCCGTCTTTAAAAATCCGCTGAAAGCCTTCGATCAGCCGTTAAAACAACTGAAACCAAATTCGGGAAAACTGGAATATATCTACCTGGTGATTGACGAGATCATCCGGACGCGTCCCGTGGACACTCCGTTGATCGGATTCTGCGGAGCTCCTCTCACCACGATGTGCTATATGATCCAGGGCGTCAGTTCCCACGCAGGCTTCCCGGACGCCGCGCGTTTTTTGTTCCGCGACCAACACGAAGCAATAAAACTCATCGATGCCATTACCGAATTGTCGATCCATTACGCATGCAGTCAAATTAATCATGGGATTGATATCTTCCAGCTTTTTGAAACTCATGCCGATCTGATACCTGAGGAAATGTACATGGACTTGTTTATGCCCGCTATTCAAAAGATCGGTAAATCTGTAAGGGAACGGGGCATTCCGTTTATTTTCTTCCCGAAAGGATTTGGAACAGGATTAAGGAATATCACTCCCGACATTACCGATTTCGTCGGTATTGACTGGCAAACCCCCATTCGTCATGCGCGGAAGTTGGTACATCCGAAAGTAGGGATACAGGGAAATTTGGATCCAAGAATCCTGTATGCAAACCAAACTGCAATAACGACAGAACTTGAAAAGTACCTGACGTTCTTTCCCGAAAACCCAAACTGGATCTTTAACCTGGGGCATGGGTTTCTTCCGGATTCCCCGTTTGAAAACGCAAAGTTCGTGAGTAACTGGATTAAAAAAACCCCGTGGAAGTGAGGGATTCGCTTTTCTTTAACCTTGAACCGGTGAAAAACCTTTAGATTGGCAACGGACAGCGGATTTTCGTTTGATCACGAATCAATCAAAAGGTTCCTCACTTCGTTCCGGACGATCTCTAAAATACATGAACATCGTGTATGACATATTTTTTTACACGTTCACAAATTCAGATCGTCAAATTCGACACTAATGTAATCCTTTGCCAGAACTTCTTCTTCAGACTCCGAATCATTTTCAACCACTAACCCGGGTTCGTATGTGTCATCCTGGTCCATGCCGGTTTGGCTGTCAGCGGGTTGTCTTTCTTCAATATAATCAACAACCTCATTGATTCCATCAATAAATTTCTCAAAATCTTCCTTGTACAGAAAAATTTTGTGCTTCTCAAAATGGAACTTGCCATCTTGCTCATACCGTTTCTTACTTTCAGTGATCGTCAGATAGTACTCATCCTTCCGCGTCGCTTTAACGTCGAAGAAATAAGTTCTCTTCCCTGCCCTTACCGCTTTGGAAAAGATTTCCTGCCTGAATTTACTGTCAATTTCTTCGTTCAGTTCATCATTGTTGTCAATGCCTTCCATCTTGCTCGTTTTAGGTTATTGTAAAGTTAAGTCCCTCAAAAATAAAAAATTATTTCTAATAAACGGAACAGTTATCAAAAACAGTTCATTAAAAGA
>CAZOYZ010000410.1:0-5126 GCA_964584045.1 uncultured Prolixibacteraceae bacterium
ACATCAAGAAAGTCTTCGCAGGAGGTGATTCCCAGACATATCACCAGTAATAAAGACACATTATTACCTAATATATTAAGAATTACTTTTTTCATAGTCGTTGCAAATTAAAATGAAACATTAAGTCCTATGGAAAATATTTTTAAAGGTGGAAAACTCCTGCCAGTCACATCTATTATCTCAGGATCATAATTTGTGAATTTAGTGAATGTAAGCAGGTTTTGACCGGAAACAAAAACTGTTGCATCCTCAAACTTGAGTATTTGAGAAATGAACGACGGGAATCGATAAGATAATGTTGCATTTTTCAATCTCAAATAACTGGCATCTTTCAGCCAATGGCTGGAATTAGCTTTATTATTTGTTGTTGGAGCAGGTGTTGGGCGGGGATTCAAAGCATTGCGGTTTTCAGGGGTCCAATAATCTAAATTTTCGACATAAGCTGCATAACCATTATCAAATAGCCAAGCTGCACCACCCGATTTATAAACTGAAGACTTTTCGGCACCTTGTAATAAAAAGTTAAATTCGAAATTCTTATAACGAACACTTCCATCTATCCCATAAATAATTGCAGGAACTATAGGATGACCAATCACAGTGAAGTCATCAAAGTCAATCTCCTCATCGTCATTCAAATCTTCATACCGGATATCCCCAGGATAAACTTTTCCCGCTGGTCGTGTAGCTATTCCCGGCAATAAATTCCCACTCGCGTCAAAATCTTCAACCTGGAAGTACCCAATCGCATGATACCCAAACATCGTATTTAGTGGCCTTCCGGTTAGTCTGCGGTTAGGATTATTATAAGTTGCAGCCGATTCAAATACCTGGAGTAGTTTATTTTTTGCATAGGTAAAATTCCCGGTGAGTGACACATGAATATCTCTTGAAACAGTAAAATTAGTGCCTAAAGAAAAGTCAATACCCCTGTTTTCCATTTCGCCCTGATTGACCTGACTCAGCGATATCCCATATTCGGATGGTACAATTATATCTGGAGTAACTAACATATTAGATCTGTGTTCATAAAAATAGTCCCCCTCAAAAGTTAACAGACCTTTCCTTACCGAAACTTCCATCCCAATATTCGTTTTTTTAGCTCTTTCCCAAGTAATTGTTGAATTAGCTTCAGTTCTTTCATTAAGCCCTGTCATTACAGTTCCTGCTAAAGCGCTAACATTACTGACCACATTATAAGAACTTAAATATTGGAATGCAGAACCTGCCAAAGCGCCTACTTCTCCCCAAGATGCTCTGATTTTGAGATTATCCAGCCAACTTATTCCTTTCATGAAATTTTCTTCTGATAACCTATAACCGAGAGAAAAGGCAGGGAAAAAACCAAATCTTTTACCAGGTGCAAAATAATAATGACCGTCATATCTTCCAGTTGTCTCAAATAAATATTTTGAGGCAAAATCATAATTTATACGGTAAAGTAGCCCCACTTGCTTAGCTTTTCCTGACGTGCCACTGTTTGATATATTGGCTTGATTAGAACTGCCCATACTTAATTCATCGATCAAAAGCTCATAATTAATCCTTTTGGCCGAAAAATCAGAGATCTTCGCTGTTTGTGTTTCGAGAAGAACTAAAGCTCCAATATTATGTTTGTCTAAAAAATTTCGTGAATAGTTCAGACTTACCTGCGTCGTAAGCTGAGCACTTTTCGAATCTATTTGGGTTAAATTAGCAGTAGTTGTTCCAGAAGGTGCTGAAACGAAAGTATATGGTTTTACTTTCTTATCCACAATTGCCCAGTATCGTATCGGTTGTCTCCATGCTTTAGTAAAAATGTTTGTAGGATCGTATGCTAAAGTGCCTTTCAGAGAAAGTCCTTTGACAAATGGCAATTCTTGATTTATAGTAAGTTGAGTAAATAATCGATTGGATAGAACTTTTTTATAACCGCTCTTAAAAAGACTAGGGTAAACAGATGTGCCATTTAACCCGTTTGAAAAAAGTAATGCCGATCTCGAACCTTGAGCTCTCATTACTTCCCAAACACGGGTAGCGCCACCGTCTGTACCTTCAAAACCGGGATACATGTCTTTTTGCATGCTTCCTTTCACATTCGCTGATATTTTAGTAGTTTCTGTGACTTTTGCATCCATTCCTATGGTAAAACTATACCTGTCTGCGTAGTTTGTTGACCAAAATCCAGCCTGATACAAATAACCGAAAGAAGCATAACAACTAAGATTTTCAGTGCCTCCGCTGATTTCAAAATTATGATTAGTAATAGGCGTATTTCGATCTATGAACATATCATAGGGATTTTGATTCGGATATGCGTCAGGATCAGATTGATCTTTGAATTTCTGAAGTTCTTCTTCCTTCCACGGGGCAGATAAGCCCACATTCCTGGCAGCAATATTTTGCAGATTACAATAGTTGTAAGAATCAACAATTTCAGGTATCGCCGTCGGATTCTGAAAACCGACATAACCATTATAATGAAGAGAAAGTTTACCAGATTTCCCTTTTTTGGTGGTTACAAGAAGAACCCCATTTGCTCCGGCTACACCGTAAGGAGCTACCGCCGATGCGTCTTTCAGGATAGTAACAGATTCAATCGTATTTGGGTCTAAGGTAAAGGGTCTGGGAATTCCATCCACAATCACCAAGGGAGTAGAGGAACCGGTAGAAGAAATACCGCGGATATAGATACTTGATGCATCCTGTCCTGGTTCACCACTCGCCTGTCTGGTTATAACACCTGAAACCCGGCCACCAATTCCATTATTCAAATTTGTAATCGGAATAGATGCTAATTTTTCTCCCTCCATTTTTGACACGGCAGCAGTAAGCGATGTTTTCTTTTGAATGCCATATCCAATAGCCACAACCTCTTCAATACCTACCGTTTCTTCCTGCATGGTGACATCCAGCCTAGCTTTTCCGGCAACACCCACCTCTAGTGATTTCATCCCCACAAAAGAAAACACCAACGTGCCATCGGCCGGCACTTCCGAAAGCGAATAATTTCCGTCCATATCGGTAATAGTGCCAACCTTGGTTCCTTTTATAAGTATCGTCACTCCGGGAATTGGTTCATTGGTCGCAGCGGTGACTTTTCCTGTAACCTTTCTTTGTTTAGCCTGATTGAATCCTGCAAAACTGACATTGGGTTTCAATAAGATCCGTCTGCCAAGGATTTCATAAGTAATTTGAGTTCCGGTAAACAGCTGACCCAAAACTTCCCCGATCGTTTTACTGTCTGTTTCGAAATTCAGCCTTTTCGAAAGATCAACCTGACTGTTATCGTAAAAAAACCGGTAATCGCTCTGTTCTTCAATACCGTTCAGGATCTCCGCGATCGTAGCGTTATAAAGCTCCAGACTGAGCTTCGCATTTTGTGAATAGCTCTTTGCTGCCACCTGCATGAAGCCCGCCATCAACAGAATCAGTGTTAATCTTGCCATTCGTAATAACTTTTTTAACGGAGGAAGAAACATACTTTCCCTCCACAATTCATTTTTTTTCATAAATTTGTCAATGATTTGTTAAAATACTGTAAAGCAATCGCTTTCGTGTTTTAAAGGAAACAGACCCCTGTTTCCGGGATCCAAAGCGGGAAATGTTGGTCGCATTTTCCGCTTTTTTAATGTCTTTACATCTTATTCATAGGCTTTTTGATTTAGATAAATGATGTTTTTCGTATAGTCATACTGATATTCAACAGGCTGAACGGATGTGCGCGTGATCGCTTCCATGAACGTAAAAATATTATCATTGATACTCAGCAACCCGGTATAGGTTTTATGCTTCAGAAAATCGTTTTCAAAGACGATCCGGATATTATAGATCCGGTATATTTTCCTTGCAAGACTTTCAAGACTTTCATTTTTAAAGGAATAAACGCCATTCTTCCAGTAATCATAAAATGCTGATCCGATCTGTCGTGTGCTTAACTCATTCTTGTTCCTGTCATAACTGATACGACAACCCGGTGTCAGTTCATAAAACGATTTTCCGGTTTCAAAGATGACTTTCCCCTCGATCAGCGAGGTTTCAATAAAAGGATCATCCGGATAGGCAGACACCGCAAACGTAGTTCCTAACACTCTGACCCGGCTTTCACCGGCTTTTACCAGGAATGGCCTGCTTTGATCGTGTTTTACTTCAAAGTAAGCCTCTCCGGTCAGCTCCACTTCCCGGATGGCCGACTGAAACCGTTCTGGAAAGACGATTTTGGTGTCATTGTTCAGCCATACTTTTGTACTGTCGGGCAAGATGATCTGTGAACGGTTCCCTTTGGGGACAATGACGGTATTGTAAGCTACCTGAACCTCTTCGTGTCCCTGGTCTGTAAAATAATGCCAGGCAAAAAATGACAGGGATAAAAGCAAAAGAACAACTGCGGCAATTTTCGAAATTTGAAAAAATAAACGCCTGCGCCCGGCTTTCTGATCAGCCTGCAGGATCCTTTTCTTTAGCCGCCAGTACAGAACTGGTAACCTGACCGGAGCATGCGATCCGGAGTTCCATATTCTTTCCAACCGCTGGTAAACCAGTTGGTTTTTATGCCCCTCCTTTAACCAATCCGAAACTTTTTCCCGATCGCCTTCGTTTGCCTCTCCGGCGATTTGCCGTGAAATATATGACCAGATGTCTTCCATCGTTTACTCGTTTCACCGGAATAAACAGGAAGTTTTTAAAAATCCCCTAAATGGAATTCTAAAAAAACAAATAAACTTTGCATTATTTTTCTCTGTAATGACCTCTCAGGGAATGAACCCTTATGATTTTATCACACCTGTACCGCACTTAATTACCTGCCAGGTTCGTGAAATCCTGCAATTCATCAGGTGCCTTTTCCCCTGTTTCGTTATAAGCTACCAACTATTTGATCACGTTTTTGTCTTTTTACGATTTATCGGACTGCCCGGAAAAAGTATCCGATGGAACAAACGTTAACAGCAGTAAAGTAAAAGAAGTATCGCTGTTTTGATCGTCCAGATAGTCCCGGATCACTTCGGCGATCTTTTTGATGGCGATGGCGATCTGATTGTCGATCGTTTTCACGGAAATATTCAGTACATCAGCAATCTCCTTATATCGCATCTTTTCAACCTTTGCCAGGTTGTAAATCAGCTTACACCGGGGAGGAAGGTCATTGA
>CAZOYZ010000411.1:0-5121 GCA_964584045.1 uncultured Prolixibacteraceae bacterium
CCTGATCCATCGCAAAGCCATTCCTCCGGATCACGATGGTACGATCGATGAAACTATAGGAAAACTGACTTTTATCCAGAACTTCATCCAGGATCTTTTCGATATTCCCGTCTTTGATGTTCAGGGTATACCTCTTGTCCAAATCCAACTGATCGGTCTTGAATAGAAATCCAAAATCAGTCACCCGTTCAATCTCGTCGAAAACCTGTACGATCGTCGCGTTCTTTACATTCAGGTCAAACCGTGTATTCTGGGAATACAGGTCGGCCGATATGGCCATGACCGAAAGAAGTACAAAAAAGGTTGTTAATTTCATAATCAATACTAATTTCTTCATTCCCGGCCATCTGCAGCCTGGGGAAAATCGTTTTTTTTTCATAATTTTGTTTTGCTTTTTGTTATACAATGGGCTTGGTGACCGGCAAAATCACCAGGCCTGAAAATTTCAGAAATGCGAACCGGGCAAGTATCCAGCTTTCCCGGTTTTTTGTTTTATCCGTCAATATTCCATAGGCATTTTTTGCTAATAAATAATAATTAAATCGGCCCCGGTATCGCTTTCCACAACCCGGTAATTAAAGCCTGCGCTCATCTTTAACATTTCCAGTACATGATGGGCTGTCGTCGATTTTTTAATATTACCGGTGAACCGGTAATGACGTAATGCCTGATCTTCGAACCGGAATTCAACATCGTACCATCTGGAAAGCTCCTTAAAAATGTCTTCAAGCTTTTGGTCCCGGATAACGAATTTGCCATCCCTCCAGGCCGATAACACATTCGTTGAAATGGATCTGACCTCCATCTTTTGTGTATCAGGGAAATACATACTGCTCTGTCCGGGATCCAACCTCAGCACCGGCTTACCGTTCTGTCCCAAAATATCAACCCGGCCTTCCACAAGTGATGTTTCTATGTAATGATCGGCCGGATAGGCTTTAATATTAAAGGTCGTTCCCAGATCCTGAATGATCAGTTCACCTGCTTTTACCAAAAATGGAAGGTCTTCGTCATGCCTGACCTCAAAGTATGCCTCACCAGTCAATTCTGCGTGCCTTTTTTTGGTTTTATGATCGATCCGATAGGTCATTTCAGTCCCCGAATTCAGCCAGATCCTGGTTCCGTCCGAAAGCTCAACCACACTGACGCTGCCTTTGGGTGAGCTAAATTTCTCAGTCCCGTAATTCGCTTCATTGGCCGTATTCCGGGAAATAAAATACCCCCCTGTTCCGCCGACGGCGAGAACCACCAATACAATGGCCGCATAGCGAATAAACTGCCTGAAAAAAATTGTTCTGCCCGAATTTTTCGCCCGTTTAATCTTGTGCCATAAAACTTCAAAATCAGCATCAGTATCGACTGTTGTTTGATGCATGGTCGCCTGGAGCCACAAGCTTTTGACCTGGTAAAACAATTCTTCCTCTTCCTTATTATTCCTCAAACCGCTGTAGAATCGTTCTTTCTCCTCATTTGTTGCTTCACCGGTTAATAGATGTAGTAATAAATCATTGTCCATGATCCGGGTTGTTTATGAATGAACAAACAAACGCCTTTCTACCCTGATGAAAAATCCGGATTTTTTTCGTACCGGAAAAACCGGAGTCTGATTACAGCCGGATCAGAAATTGAATGACGGGAAGGTAATCTTTTAATTCAGTGCGCAGGATTTTTAGCGCTTTCGTCAGATGAGCCTCCACCGTTTTTTGAGAAACAGCCAGTTTTTCCGCGATCTCCCTGTTCTTAAGATCTTCAAACCGGCTCATTTTAAAAACAGCCCGGCATGTTTCAGGAAGCTTCTCAACCGCCTGAATAATTTTATCCTGCAGTTCTTCAAACTCCATATAATGGTCGCTGATCCGGCTCAAACTCTCATACTGATAGCTCATCTCCATCCATTTGATCTTTTCATGATGCTTCAGTAGAATTTGCCTGCGTTTTAAAAGGTTAAGGCAACTGTTCTTAACGAGCGTAAAAAGGAAATTACGGAGATTTGAATTTTCATTCAGGTCGTTCCTGATCTCCCACAGCTTTAAAAAAGCATCCTGTACAACTTCTTTTGCTTCATCCTCATCTTTGAGATAACTCATGCTTAAATGACAAAGCGGCTGATAATAGCTACAGAAGATTCTCCTGAAACTATTCCTGTCTTCTCCTGGTATTGAAGAAATCTGCTCTGGCATATCTGATCATTCTCCGCTTTTAATAATCATCTACAGGATTCCCTTCGCTTCTTCTTTCTGAATTGTTTCTGTTGGCTCACAAATTTAACCTTTGTTCACGGATTAATTCCATCTTTCTTTTCCAAAATCACAGCATTCTGATTTTTTTTAAAAAAACTCAACGCCGCTCAGGTCTGAAAAATAAAAGCCTGAGAATCCTTTTCTTTATTAACGTTTTTATTTTCCTATATTTGCGTTTAAATATAAAAAGACAATTAATATGCTACCCAACCACCGCAGAGAGAAGATCCTGGAGATGATCCGCGAAGACGGCCATGCCAAAGTTTACCAGTTGAGCAAAATCTTTAAGGTAACCGAAGTGACCATTCGCCAGGATCTCGAGAAACTCGAAAAGGAAGGATACATCGAACGGGAGCATGGCGGCGCCTACCTGAAGAATATCGGGATCAACGTCAGGAACATTACGCTGCAAAACCAGGAAAATCTGGCCGAAAAAGCCGCAATTGCGCAAAAGGCGCTGGAACTGATTCAGGAAGGAGATACCATCATCCTGGACTCCGGATCCACGACAACCGAAATTGCCAGGCTCATCAGCGGATTCAGGAACCTGACCGTAATCACTAATTCCCTGAACATCGCCCTTCTGCTGGGAGCAGATCCGGGAATCAATCTGGTCGTTACCGGCGGCGAATTTAAAGCACCCACCTTGTCGCTCACCGGACAAAAAGCAGCCGATTTCTTTCATGACCTTCACGTCGATAAGTTGTTCCTGGCCACAGCAGGCATTACCCTGAAATCCGGACTTACTTACCCAAGCATCAGCGACATCTGCGTAAAACGGGCCATGATCGAATCGGCCAACACCGTTTACCTGGTTGCCGACTCCTCCAAGATCGGCAAAAGTTCGTTCGCCAGCCTGGGGGCCTTGTCACTCATTGACTTCCTGATCACCGACACAAAAATAAGTCAGGAAGCCATCGAAATGTTTCAAAAAAATGAAATCAGGATGATCATCGCAGAATAGCAGTTGCCGCCAAAATCCCGCCTGTGCCCGATCGCAGCATAAATCAGCTTTGGATAATTTTCGTATTACCGACTGTTTCTCAGTGACAGCGCTCAATCAGTCAGGTGAGATCTTAAAGCTTTATCATACTGAAAAACAATTCGTTTACGCGTATTTAAAAATATTTCCTGATCTTCCCTTTTCTTTTTGATCCCTCTTTATTGGTTATTAAAGTATTTTCTTTTATTTTTGATTTTAAATAAAATGAAAAAAATCAAAAATAAGACTACCCGGCAATAACCATTCATATGGACAAACAATGGGAAAAGGACAGCAATATATTCTCACGATCGACCAGAGTACCTCGGCCACGAAAGCGGTTTTGGTAGACCGAACAGGAAAGATCATATACCGCAAAACCATTGGGCACCGTCAATTTTATCCTAAACCCGGTTTCGTGGAACACGATCCCGTTGAAATATGGGGAAATACACGGTATGCCCTTCAGGAAACGATGCACGCGAACCAGCTCGGCCCCGGCGATATAGCCGCCATCTCGATCACCAATCAACGGGAAACGGCCATGATATGGGAACGGGAGAGCGGGAAACCGGTTTACCCGGCGGTGGTCTGGCAATGCCAGCGGGGCGCCTCTTTGTGCAGGTCACTCCGGGAGGAAGGAAAAAGCAGATTGGTCCGGGAAAAAACCGGATTGCTGATCGATCCTTATTTTTCGGCAAGCAAGCTCAACTGGATTCTTAAGCACGTAGATGGTGTTTCCGAAAAAGCCGGTCAGGGTGATCTTCTCGCCGGGACGATGGACAGCTGGCTGCTCTGGAATCTGACAGGCGGCAAAGTCCACGCAACCGACCATTCCAATGCCGGCAGGACCATGCTGTTCAATATTCATGAATTGCAGTGGGACGATGAACTGGCCGGGCTCTTCAGGATTCACCAAAGTATGCTCCCGGAAATCCGCTTCAGCGATGAAGTGTTTGGTTATACCGATCCAAAGCTGCTGGGAGCCCCGATACCGGTCGCCGGACTGATCGGCGATTCGCACGCGGCACTTTTCGGGCAAAACTGCTTCAGCCGGGGGATGGCCAAAGCCACTTACGGAACCGGTTCCTCTGTGATGATGAATATTGGCCGGACGGCGCTTCCGGCACCAGATGGCCTGGTTACCTCGATCGGCTATGGCATGGGCAAAACGATCGACTATGTATTTGAGGGAAACATCCACTGCACCGGCGACACGATAAACTGGTTGAAAAACGAACTTGGACTGATCAGCGACGCTTCCGAAACAGAAGCGCTGGCGGCTTCTGTCGATGACAGCAACGGAGCCTACCTGGTTCCGGCCTTCGTGGGACTGGGAGCTCCCTACTGGGATAACCAGGCAAGGGCATGCCTGTCGTCCATATCGCGGAACACCAACCGCGCGCATATCGTGAGAGCGGCACTTGAAAGCATCGCTTACCAAATTAAGGATCTCATCAGCCTGATGGAAGAAAAAAGCGGGATTCCCCTTCGGGAACTCCGCGTGGACGGGGGTCCTACCCGGAATAATTTCCTGATGCAGTTTCAGGCCGATATGCTCGGCCGTTCAGTCATCAAATCAGACATCGAAGAAGTATCTGCACTCGGTTCTGCTTTTCTCGCAGGACTGGCTACAGGATTCTGGAAAGACCGGGAAGAAATTCAGTCGCTCCGCGAAGCAGGAAAATCTTTTCATCCCGTAATGGAAAACGAAAAAATTCAAAAATTATATGAAGGCTGGAAAAAAGCGGTGGAGCGGGCAAGGCTTTAAAGAAATATGGAAACCGGAGACCGGAAACGGGAAAACGGAGACTGGAGAAGGTGACATGGTGGCAAGGTTTCACGGTATCAAGGTGAAGAATAAACCTTTGAACTTTGTAACCCTGCAACCCTGTAACC
>CAZOYZ010000412.1:0-2540 GCA_964584045.1 uncultured Prolixibacteraceae bacterium
TGTTCGGCGGGTGCAAAACGAATCCTCCACTGAGCCTTCATCCGGAAAATCCCCGTTACTTTCTCTTCAGGGGAAAACCCGCTGTGCTGATTGGTTCCACCGAGCATTACGGGGCCGTGCTGAACAGAGACTTTGACTATAAAAAATACCTCGACGAACTTGCATCGAACGGACTGAACATCACCCGCACGTTTTCGGGGGTTTACCTGGAACCTCAGGGCGCTTTTGGGATCGCGAACAACACGCTGGCGCCCGGGGAAGGAAAACTGATCTGCCCGTGGGCCCGCAGCAACGAGGGCGGGTATCCCGGGGGCGGCAATAAATTTGACCTTTCGAAATGGGATGATGCGTATTTCGCGAGACTTAAAGATTTTATCGCCGAAGCAGGAAAAAGGAACATCGTGGTGGAACTGGATCTCTTTTCCAACTTTTATGATACGGTGCAATGGAAATTAAGTCCGCTCTATATTTCCAACAATATCAATAACATCGGAAACATTGCCGGCCATAAGGAAATACTGGCTCTTAAACATCCTGAAATTCTCGAAGTTCAGGAAAAAATGGTCAGAAAAATTGTTTCTGAACTCAGGGACTTTGACAACCTTTATTATGAAGTCTGTAACGAACCCTATTTTGGCGACCTGCAGGCGCTGGAAGAATGGGAGCAACACATCACAGGCATCATTGCTGATGCCGAAAAAGACTTCAGCCATCCGCATCTGATCTCGCAAAATATTGCAAACGGATCAAAAAAAGTCGAAAATCCCAATCCCCTCGTCTCCATTTTTAATTTTCATTATGCGAGACCTCCCCGCGCCGTTGCAATGAATGATGCACTGAACAGGGTTATTGGTGATAATGAAACCGGATTTAAAGGAATCCTGGATGTGACCTACCGGACAGAAGCGTGGGATTTTCTGACAGCGGGAGGAGCGTTGTTCAATCATCTTGACTATTCATTCGCCACGGGATATGAAGACGGGAGTTTTGTCGTCGCACCCGGACAGCCGGGTGGCGGAAGCGCCGCTTTCCGCCACCAGATGAAAACGTTGAAAGAAGTTTTTGACCAACTGGATTTCATCGCGATGACCCCTTTCGTTATCAACGCACAAAGCAGTGAAAACGGAATAATACCTGTCCGGATGCTCGCAAAAGAAGGAGAACAATATCTGATTTATCTGAAAAACCCGCAGGTCGATTCGCTGAAGAATGAATTGGGAGAATTATCCTGTACCTTTTCATTTCATCTTCAGGAAGGTACTTACACGGGTGAATGGATTAATCCCGGGACAGCGCAGCGCACCACGATAGCGGTCGGGCAACATCCGGGTGGTGAAAAAGCATTTACCACTCCCGCATTCTCAGAAGACATCGCCCTGAAAATCGGCAAAGAACATTAGTCCCCAAAAGCGTAAACATCATAATGGGTAAAAGCAGCGATCTCACGATTTGCTGCTTTTTTGCTGATCCCGCCTTACGATCGAAGCAATATATCCCGAAGGGGTTTGCCGGGTAAACCGTTTAAAAACTGTTGCAAAATAAGAAGGGGATGAAAATCCCAGATCATAGGCAATGTCTTTTACAGAGATCGAATCAGCTTCCATAAGTTCCTTCGCCTTCCTTATTTTCTCACGAAGAATGAATTCTTTGGGAGGTACTCCTGTCTCTTCCTTAAACCGGTGCTTAAATCGGGAGACAGACAGGTTGATCGCCGATGCCAGTTGTTCCAGATCGAATTCCTCTGCCAGACTATCTTTGATGCGGTCACAGATCAAGGCAATGTCGCCCGAAATCTCACTGTCGCAGGTTTGTTCTCCCGAATGGATCACCGTTAACAGGAAGGTCAGGATATTATTGTTGATTTCAACCATTTTTAAGGGCTCATTGCCTTTGTGATATATTTTGAAAATATTTCGCAGAATGTTCTTTACTTCAGACGGGACCCTGAAATGTCTTGATCTTAGTTCAGAGAGTCTTTCAATCAATACCTTGGTATCCCCGGGGGAAAGATTCAAAATTTTGTCTTTACCTGCCGGCATTTTCAACAGCATCCAGTATAAGCTGCCTTTTTCCTCGGGAAAACCGCTGGTACCATGCGGTTCCCCGGGATACGTGATCAACAGATCTCCCCCTCTGAGCAGATAGTCTTCATGATTGACCTTGTAATACTGTGATCCTTTTTCGAGATAACATATTTCAACAATACCGGAATGAACATGCGTCTCCAGCCGTTCTTTTGCCGTTTTATAGTTGTAATGCCCCAATGCTAAAACATTTTTGAGACCCGATCTGCGCAAATCCAGGATCGATCTGTCATTTGTAATTCTTGTGTCAATATCGTCCATGTTTGAAAAAGTGCTGCAACATAAAAGAGAACTAATTTTTCCAAATCAATCTGTATTTTTACAAATATTAACCAAGCCACGAGACTAAACTCTCATTTAAATGCCCTGGTAAGTTATAAAATTTATAAGCACGGCAAGCCTGTAACGAATGTCTTAAAAATTTACAGAAAAATGAAAAAAAACGAACTTGTCCCG
>CAZOYZ010000412.1:2640-5077 GCA_964584045.1 uncultured Prolixibacteraceae bacterium
GACCTGACTTTTTTAATGCCAAAAGGAAATCCGGGAAAACGGAAATTCAGATTGACGGCAACCGGGCTTCATTCGCCTGAGACCATGAAAGCCTATGCCGAAAAAGAAACAGGGCAGATTCTGGTTGAAGAAGGAACTAAAAAAGTTCTGCAATACAATTATCAAAAAATCTATGAAAAAGACGTGATCCGTGCCGTCAATGAAAGAAAGGAAGACGAAAAGGATTACGTGAGAAACGAAAGGGACACTTTTACCGTCACCAGCATCTATGCCGTTCCCCGAAGCGATTATATTCATCCCTTATACGGATTGCAGGGTGAAATGCTTACCCGGGACTGGCCCGATCAAATTCATCCTCATCACCGGGGAATTTTCTGGGCATGGCCTGAAGTGTATTATGGTACTGAATCAGGTGATATTTACGCGCTGCAAAAGGTCTTCGCCAGACCGTCAGGAAATACAGAGCTCACTGGCGGAGCCGTATTCGCCCAGGTTACCGCCGAAAATACATGGATGTGGAAAGACACTGAACCCATCGTCAATGAAAAGGCCTTTATCCGGGTTTATCGTTCATCCTCAACAAGCAGGATTATTGATCTGACTGTCCAACTTGTGGCTTTAAAAGACAGCATCACCCTTGCAACCCGGTATACCAATACCTATGGCGGCCTGAACATCAGAATGCAAACTCCCGTGAACCAGGAAATTTCATATCATACCGATCCGGCCGGAGTTGATCCGCGCAGGGCATGGTCCGGTTTTCGGGGAACTTTTGGTGATGCGGCATTTCCATCGGGTCTTATGGTGTTGCAGCATCACCGTAACCCGGAATATCCGGGAGCATGGGTACAATATCCTAACCTGGCATGGGTACAACCCACCTTCCCGACGCCCGATACACGATTTCGTTTGGAGAAGGATAAGCCCCTGGTACTGAGATACCGGTTCACTATTGACAAGATAGAGGACCCGGATGGGATTACCCCCGAAAACAGGTGGGATGCCTATCATTCCGAAGTTACTCCCCTTATTTAAAATGCCGTTGCCAATTCGTATATTCATAAAGTTTTTAAAAGTCCGTAGAAATGAAACCAGGTCAAACCCACTTTTCAAGAAGAAATTTTATAAAATCTGCTTCTGCAGCTGCAATCACAGCACCGTTCATCATCAAATCCTCTGTTCTTGCAGGGAACGGACAAACGCCCCCCAGCGATCAAATCAGTCTTGGGGTGATTGGATGTGGTGGTTTGGGGGTCGCCAATCTTCAGGCTGCGGCGGGTCATCCGGATGTCGTCGTGACGGCGGCCTGCGATGTGTGGAAAGACCGGCTGGATCCGGTGCTGAATCGGTATAAAAACTGCAAAGGCTATACGGATTACCGCAAGTTGCTCCGGCATAAAGGATTGGACGCCGTGATCATCGCCACCCCGGCACACTGGCATGCCCTCCAGGCGATTGAAGCTGCCGAAGCCGGGCTGGATATCTATCTTCAGAAGCCCATGACCATGCATTTGGGGGAGAGCCTCGCGGTGAGGAATGCGATAAAAAAGCACAAGGTGATCAGCCAGATCGGAACACAGATCCACGCCGGCGAACATTACCGGCGGATGGTTGAGCTGGTCCGCTCAGGCAATCTGGGAGAGATCGCAACCGTAAGGACATTCTTTGTGATGAATGAAGCACCGGGCGGGATAGGGACCGGCAACAACACCAGCAGTGTCCCTGATGGCCTGGACTGGGACAAATGGGTAGGCCCTGCCCCGATGCATCCGTTTAACCCTAAACTGGTAGAAAATGCATTCTATCATTGCTTTTGGATGGCCTTCAGCGGCGGATGGACACCGGGCATGGCTCCGCATATCATTGATCTGCCAATTTGGGCACTGGAGCTGGATTATCCGACCGAGGTCAGCGCAACGGGCGGGAGGTATATGATCCGGGATGACGGGGATGCTTACGACAATCACGAGGTTTTATGGCGTTATCCAAAGCTCACTATGACCTGGATGAATTCATCGACCAACAGTCATGGATGGGCCTTTCAGGGAATGGACAAAACCGGGCTGGGATATGAAACAGGTTCCCGGAGAAGGTTAGGGATTTATTTTCACGGCTCGAATGGTACGCTGATCACCGACTATTCCACTCATTTCCTGATCCCCGAAGGCGACAGGATGAAAGGAATGGAAACACCGCCAAAATCAATCCCCTCTTCGCCCGGGCATGAGCTGGAATGGATTGAATGCATTAAATCCCGCAAACAACCTTCATGCAATGCGGAATACCATGTGAAAGTGGATATCCCGGTAGCTTTGAGTGTTCTGTCCATGAAGCTCGGCCGGTCCATAAAATTTGATCCTGCCACGGAAAAAATTGTCGGAGATGCCGAGGCAGCCCGGATGGCCATACCTGAATACCGGGCGCCCTGGAAATTCCC
>CAZOYZ010000413.1:0-5073 GCA_964584045.1 uncultured Prolixibacteraceae bacterium
AGAATCCATAAGAACCTCAATTTTCGAACCGGTGAATTTATTGTTTGTTTCATCATCATAAATCGTTTTTTGTTGAGTGAATAATTGAAAGAATGGGATAATCGAATGACCTCCGCATCAAACAGCTGATTTAACAGTGCAGCACGGTATCTTGCCGGTTCGATACTGCCTTTTAGCGCAGACTCATCGGCCAGATATTCATGGTTTTGCCGGATAAACCGGCTATACAGCCAGACTGCGGGGTTAAACCATTGAAGGATACAGAGGATTTCGAACAATAACAGGTCCAGCCAATGCCATTGCCGGATATGTTCCCGCTCATGATTCATGATCTCGCAGGTGTCAGCGTCGCTGACGGAAGGATTGATAAATACATACGAGAAAAATGAAAATGGGGCAGGATAGCGGCTGGTACGGACAAGCCTGATATTGTTGACGATCACATATCCTGAGTTCCGGATCACCCGGACCACGACAATAGTCTGTCTAAGTAACCGGAACATCAGAAAAAAGACGCCTGACAAATACACATAAAACAGGTAGTCCGGTGATTGCTGAGGCTCTATCGGACTTCCGGTCACACCTGGTTGGGTTCCCGTAACGGCTGCAGCTTCGAACACGGGCATGACCATGGTGTAATGGAACCGGACACACGGAAAGCAAAAAGAAGCGATCATTCCTGCTAACAAAAAAATCCTGTTCAGCGCGAAAAACCGCTCATTGCGAAGCAAGAGCAGATAAATCAGTCCAAAGCCTGTCAGCCAGACTGATGACCGGATCAGATATGCCGTGAATGTGTCCATCGCCTGATTTTATTTCTTTTTCAACTCCCGTTTGGTTTCCTCCATGAGCTGTTCAAGCTCACGGATGCTCAGATCTTTTTCTCGGGCGAAGAAGGAAGCCATTGCCGGAAATGAGTTGTTGAAATAACTTTTCAGCAAGCCAAAAAGCTGGTTCCTTGAGTATTCCTCTCTCGTTATCAACGGATAATACACATGAACATTCCCAAACGGACGGTGCGAAACAAATTCCTTTTTTTCCAGTATCCGCAGAACGGTGGAAACTGTGTTCCGTACCGGTTTCGGATCATCAAAACAATCCCGGATGTCTTTCACCATGCCTTCGCCTAAGTTCCAAAGGTATTGCATGACCTGTTCTTCTGCTTTTGTCAGTTGCATTGCATTTCTGTTTTAATTTCAATCCTTCTGACCAAAGATATGACTAAAAAATTAGTCAGCCAAATTATTTGCATTAAAAATGACTAAATCTTTAGTCATTTTTAATTACTTTCCGATACAGAAATGCTTGAAGATGTGGCCGAGGATTTCATCGCTGCTGATCTCGCCGGTGATCTCACCCAGGTATTGGAGGCATTCGCGGATATCCTGCGCCAGGAACTCGCCGGACAGTTGCTGATCCATGCCTGCCTGAACCCGCTGAAGTGACTCGTGTGCCCGGGTAAGCGCCTCATAATGCCTGACGTTGGTCACGATGGTTCCTTCTTCGTCAATCTTGTCCAGGGCAACAGCCTCCTGCATCCTGATAATCAACTCATCGAGGTGATCCTTCTTTTTGGCAGAAAGCAACACCAGTTGCTCGTGCGGAGAAAGGGCAAATCCGTTTAGTCCCTCCATGGTCTCCGGCAACCCTACATCGGTTTTATTGCCTACGATGATGAGATGCTGATCTTCCATAAGCTCCCGGATCATATGAATTCTCTGACTGATCAGCGGCAACGGAGTGGTGGTATCGACCACCAGCAGGATGATGGACGCTTCCTTCAGTTTCCCGTACGTCCGCTCAATGCCCATGCTTTCGATTTTATCCATCGTTTCCCGCAAACCTGCTGTGTCGAAGAAGCGAAAAGCCGTTCCCTGGATGTTGACCACATCTTCTATGACATCGCGTGTCGTGCCATGAATATCGGATACAATTGCCTTTTCTTCGTTGAGCAACGCATTCAGAAGTGTCGATTTTCCGACATTGGTTTCGCCAATGATGGCTACCGGGATCCCGTTTTTGATGACGTTACCCAGTCGGTAGGAGTCTTTCAGCCGGACCACCGTGGCGGCAATCTGATCGACCAGCGCCCGCAGTTCGCGGCGGTCGGCAAACTCCACGTCTTCTTCGCTGAAATCAAGTTCCAGTTCCACTAAAGCGATGAAATGGAGAAGCTTCCCGCGCAGTTGGGTGATCTCTGAAGAGAATCCGCCGCGCATCTGATCCATCGCTACTTTTTGCGAAGCCCGCGTAGTGGAGGCGATCAGATCGGCCACTGCTTCCGCCTGCGACAGGTCCATCTTGCCGTTCATAAACGCCCGTTGCGTGTATTCGCCCGGACGGGCCATCCTCGCACCCTTTGAAATCAGCAACTGCAGGATCCTTTGCTGAATGTATACCGACCCGTGACAGCTGATCTCCACGACATCTTCACCGGTAAATGAATGGGGAGCCCGAAAAAGAGAGATCACCACCTGGTCAATGATTTCGGGGCCTTCGCAGATCGCTCCGACGTGAATGGTCTTCGCCTTCTGCCCGGACAACAATTTATTTTTTGCGGGCGATTGATATACCTGATCGGTAATTTCGATGGCTTTCTCCCCCGAAAGGCGTATCACGGCAATCGGACCCATGCCGGGAGATGTAGCCACGGCGCATATCGTGGATTGATCAGGTATATTCATCGTTTCAGTTTCTGAAAAACAAGATAGGTAATTTTACAGTATTTAGTTTGGTTTTTGTGATCCAAACGTCAAGTAACCGCTCAGAAATAAAGCCATACAATCGCTTTTGATAGGGTTCGTAGCCGGACGTGTCGGTACGCTTTTCCAACTCGAAAAGGATGTCAAAAAGCCAGCCCATGTAAGCATCAAAAAGGTGCCGCTTCATCACGAACATATTACAGGGAAAGATCTCTTTCTTTTCCATCACGTCATTGAACGCCACAATAAAATCGGGATATTTCTCACGTATAATTTCCCTGGTTAGCCTTAAATCATCGATGATATGTCTCTTCTCATACTGCTTCCAAACAGAGTATCTCATTCTTCTTCCCCTTGGAAGAATGGCGTCATAATCTTTTAAAAGGCGGGATGCCTCCACTCCGGTGAGAATCATTTCTTTCTTTTTAATGTTGGAGACATAGTAAATCCCTGAACGGTGCTTTCCCTGCCTGATCAGATACTCACCGATCTTTTTTATCTGCATCATCAGGTCAGGTTTTTTGCAGGAGAAAAAACGATGGTAATGGCAAAGACCTGTATATTCAGAAGTCGTATTCTTCCAAATCCAGTATAAGCCGGTGAGTTCACAAAAGGTCTTGTTCTTTGCGGAAATGTGATCACCGGTATGGTCACCGGTCATACCCATGTCTCTGTCCGACAGGGCTTTGCCTACGTGCAGGCAGGTATATGCCGGATCATCCGCCAGCAAGGGATACGGTTTATGATAAGCGATATAGATCATTTCAATAAGTTATGAACATCGGTTAACGCGGCCTCTATGACCTGATCCATATTGTAGTACCGGTAGGACCCCAGCCTCCCCCCGAAAAACAACTGACTGTCTTTGTCAGCTATTTTCTTGTATTGCAGGTATAACTGATTATTTCTATCGTCGTTGATGGGGTAGTAGGGATCCCGTCCGTCTTCGAAGGCCACTGAATACTCCCGGGTGATGACGGTATCGGTTTGCTGACCAAATTCAAAGTGTTTGTGTTCAAGGATCCGGGTAAAGGGAACCTCCTTTTCGGTGTAGTTCATCACCGCATTACCCTGAAAATTGGCTTCATTCTTCAGCAATTCATGTTCAAACCTCAGACTGCGGTATTCCAGTTTTCCAAGGCAGTAATCAAAATAACGATCGATCTCTCCGGTGTATACGATCAGCTTTCCCTGTTGCAGGTACTTTTCTTTATCCGATAAAAAATCGGTGTTTATGCGTACTTCTGTGCCTTCAAGAAGGCTGTCAATCAGACAATTGTATCCTCCGACGGGAATGCCCTGATAAGGATCATCAAAATAATTATTGTTGAAGGTGAAACGGAGAGGTATCCTCTTAATAATAAAAGAGGGGATTTCAATTGCCGGCCTTCCCCATTGTTTCTCCGTATATCCCTTTATCAGCTTGTAATAAATGTCTTCTCCAACCAGGTTTAATGCCATTTCCTCCAGATTTTTCGGATCAGCGTTGATGTGTTTTTGCCGCTGACTGTCAATCTTCGCCCTGGCTTCGGCCGGTGTCCTGACCTTCCACAACTGGTAGAACGTATTCATGTTGAAGGGCAGATTGTACAGATCTCCCCTGTAATTGGCAATGGGTGAGTTGATATAATGATTGAACCTGATAAACCGGTTTACGTACTTCCAGACGTTTTCATTGTTGGTATGGAAAATATGGGCACCATAATATTGAACATGGATTCCGGCTATGTCTTTGCAATAAATATTTCCCCCGGTATGTTCACGCTTTTCAACAACGAGACATTTATATCCTTTTTTTCTGGCTTCATAAGCGAATACTGCACCATACAAACCGGCGCCGGCAATGATAATGTCATACATCAGATTAGAATCTTCAAATAACAGGCGTCAAATATAGTTCTTTTTTTTACGAAAATCTTCAATGAGGATCTATGTTGTACGTCTATCAAGTTAGACAACAATCTTTTTCAGGAAATATTACAGGCAGTATTCCTATCCTGCCATTTATTTATTAGGTTTAGGTTTCAAAAAATAACCACATGGAACTGCTTATCACAAAAGCGGCCCGGATCATTAAACAGTCCCGGCACACGATTGCCTTTACCGGCGCAGGTATTTCCGTGGAGAGCGGAATTCCGCCTTTCAGAGGAGAAAACGGCTTATGGAACAAGTATGATCCCGGTGTTCTGGAACTGGATTATTTTCTGTCAGATCCTGCCCGCTGCTGGGTATACATCCGGGAAATCTTCTACAGTTTTTTTGAAGGATCCAGGCCGGGCAATGGCCATCTGGTGTTGGCGCGGATGGAGAAACACGGACTTTTAAAGTCGGTGATCACCCAGAATATTGATAATCTCCATCAGGAAGCCGG
>CAZOYZ010000414.1:0-3559 GCA_964584045.1 uncultured Prolixibacteraceae bacterium
GATTCCCAGCGGTCGATGGCTTGCTGCGCTTCTTCATCAGGTATTTCGCCCGCCCTGCCGGCCAGCTCTTTAAAACTACGCTGCTCGATTTTTATCCCGTATTTTTCGAACATCTTTTTTGCAGATTCCTTTTCAAGCCAGTAAAAACGCTTGAAAATATCCGACTGTTTACCGGTAGGGCCAGCGGGATCATCCTGGTAAACCACGAATTTGCTTTCGGCAAGCAATCTGCGCGTCACCAACGCGCGGCAAACCAGTTTGGTGTCTTCGAGGCTGGGCGGACAGATAGTTTGAATGCCGTTCAGTCTCAGGTAATGCACCAACTCCCAGTCCCACATATTGACGGTGCCAAACTCGGAAGTGATCACCATCAACGGCAGCGGAACAGCTTTCAATTCTTCTATACGATGATATGCTTCGCCCAGCATCTGAGGGAAAATAACAGCGTCAGCTTTGGGAAGCATTGAACCCAAGGCATACGATTCAGTAAATTCAGCATCATCTTTCAGCAGATCTTTCACCAAGCGCAGATGCTTATCGAAATTCTCATCGCGTCCCGGATCAAAATAAACTGGTACTAATTTAGCTCTCATAAGTTTTATTTTAGTTTCATACTACAATTTATTCACGCAATACGCCGGATCGGAAATCCTTCTGCCCCCTGACCTGAGCTGATCCAGCTGATATGATTTTATTTCCTGCGTCGCCCCTTTTTGCGTGGCGACTACAGCTCCATAGAGATTTCCCGTTTCACTTGCTTCCTGAAGCGGCCTTCCCCGGAGCAGGGCGTCGACGAATCCGGCCGAGAATGCATCCCCTGCACCAAGAGGGTCATTCAGACTGACTTCAAATCCCGGGGTATAAACGACCTCGCCGGCAGCGGAAACAGCCAGCGAACCGCGTTCTTCCAGCGTAACCACGCTGTACTGAAGCTGATAATCATGAATGAGTTTTCTGCAAATACCGGCAAGCCCCTTTTGATCCAGACCAAGCAAACTGTTCAGTTCATTGGCCTCCTTTTCGTTCAATTTCAGGATATCCGCGCAATGAAGGGATGAAATAACCAGTTCTCTGGAATAGCACTCTTTCCGAAGATTCAAGTCGTAAAACCGGTATTTGCCTGTAAAATGCTGTAACAGCTTTTGAAGCGTCTGTCTGGATAAATCATTCCGCTGGGCCAGCGTACCGAAACAAATGCAATCTGCTTCTGCAACCAGCCGTTTCATGTCGTCATTGAAAACGATGAAATCGTAGGCTGCATCTTTGATGATCTCGTAATCGGGATTCCTGAATTCGTCAAAAAAAACATTCACCGTTCCTGTAGGATAAGCCGGATTGACCTGGATAAGCCGGTCAGAAATCTGTAATCCGAAGATCGTTTCGAGGGCTTTTGTCCCCAGTGCGTCTTTTCCCACGGCGCTGATCATGATCCCCTCATGACCAAGCGAATTGATGCGGTAAGTAAAATTAAAAGGCGCTCCACCCAACACAGAGGCGTCGGGTAACAGGTCCCAAAGGACTTCTCCAAAAGCTGCTGTTTTAAACCTTTTTTTCACTTTACGCCGCATTATACCAGTCCTGCCTGGTTCAGTTTTTCCCACGCTACATCAAACTCCTGCAATCCCTGTGAAGTCTGGGGGTGGGTAAAAAGATCGAAAAAGATATTTTCCGGCAGGGAAACGATATCCACTCCCGCTCTCAGACAATCAATCACATTTGCCCTGTTCTTGATGCTGGCGGCCAGTATTTCTCCCTGAAATCCATAATTCCGCTTGATTTTCACCGAATCGTTGATCAGTCCGCCCACGTCGCCGCCGATTTTATCCAGCCGGCTGAGTACGATGCTGACGAACGCGGGATTGGTCTTAAGCGCCAGCAATACCTGATCCGGAGCGAATACCATGGTTACGTTCACTTTGATACCCTTGCCGCCGAGTATCGCGGAAGCCTTGAGGCCCTCTGTGGTCATGGGCACCTTGATCGCTATATTGGGAGCCAGCCCGGCAATGATTTCCGCTTCCCTCACAATATCTTCAGCGCGGTTTGCAACAGCTTCGGCGCTGACAGGCCCATGCACAATCCGGCAGATCTCTTTGATCACCTCGTGGAATTTTTTTCCGCTCTCCAGGATCTTGGCCGGATTGGTCGTTATCCCGTCCAGAAGTCCGGTATCGTTTGCCCTTCTGATTGAATCAATATTTGCTGTATCTAAAAAAATCTTCATTGTTGATCAGTTATTAGTTACGTTGACAATATTCTTTTAAAGTTTCGATGGTCATATAGATGTTCGTCACGTCGCCAAGTTCATCCACAACAAGGTCTGCTTCAGAAAAATCTTCCTCCTTTGAATAGTTGTTCGTGGTGATCAGGCACCTGAAGCCTGCCGCTTTCGCGGCAAGCAGTCCATTGCGGCTGTCTTCGACGACAAAGCAGCGTTGGGGATGCAATCCCAACTTTTGAGCGCACAGGTTATAAATTACAGGATCCGGTTTTTTACGGGCAACGACATCTCCTGCAAAAATCCCGCTGAACCGGGATTTCCGGTCCTGTCCCAGAAGCCTTTCAACGATCAGGTTCACGCTTTTCTCATTTGATGTTGAGCATACGGCAAGCTTAATACCAGCAGCAATGGCTTCGTCAACCAGACGTTTAATCCCGGAGCGAAGAGGCAGTTTGCCTGATTCAACCAGTTCCATGAATTGTATGGTTTTCAGTTGGTGCAGATCAATAATCAGCTGATCCTTATCCGGATACCTGTCCGGCCATCCGTTTTGGTCAAAAAAGTACCTCATACGCTCTTTACCGCCTGCAATTTTTACCAGTTCCCCGTATTCGCCGGTACTCCAGTAAGCTTCAATTCCTTTTTCGGCAAAAGCTTTGTTAAAGGCAACCCGGTGACCGTCCCGTTCAGTATCGACCAAAACCCCATCGCAATCGAATATCAACGCTTCCATTTTTACCAGTTTAGCTTTTTGAAATCAGCCTGCTCCATTATTTCCTTCACCCTGCCAATGA
The DNA here is from genome assembly GCA_964584045.1 of uncultured Prolixibacteraceae bacterium. Classification (GTDB taxonomy): domain Bacteria; phylum Bacteroidota; class Bacteroidia; order Bacteroidales; family Prolixibacteraceae; genus JBCFBK01. The sequence goes on from CAZOYZ010000414.1 coordinate 3,016, forward strand.
AATTGGCTGCATATGTGCCGTCAATAAGACGGTGGTCGCAGGCAAGCGTGATAGTCATCATTTTCTTTATCGCGATATTGATTCCGTCGGTCATCACTTTTGGAGAAGATTTGCCAATTGCAAGAATGGCACACTCAGGAGGATTGATGATAGGTAAAAACTGATTGATACCGTACATTCCAAGTGTCGAAACAGTTAAACCGGCTTTCTGCCCGGGATCAATTTTACCGTTCCTGGCATTTGCCGACAACTGCTTTGTCCGGACAGAGAGCTCAGCAAGATCACCTTTATCGGCATGAGTAATCACGGGAACGCGTAAACCATCATCAGATGAAACAGCCAGCCCGATATTGACGTCCCGAAGCAGAACATACCGGTCTGAAAATACATGAGAATTCATGCGGGGAAATTCGCTCATCGCCCTGGCAACTGCATGAATAACAATGTCCGTAATGGTTACATGAACAGCACTTTCATTCTGCAATCGTTCTTTACAGGAAGTTGCCTTATCCATTTCCACATCGGTAAAAAGATAAAAATGAGG
>CAZOYZ010000414.1:3614-5057 GCA_964584045.1 uncultured Prolixibacteraceae bacterium
ATCAGTTGGCGCATCCTGTTAAATGGAATTTCTTTTTCACCTTCGCCCAAAGGCAGGCTGATTTCAGGCTGACGGACAAGAGTTGGAAGAGCCTCTCCTGCAGTAACAGGTTGTTCATTCTTTATTTTTAATGCTTCCAGAACGTTTCGTTTAATAATCCTGCCGTTAGGTCCGGTACCCGTCACCGATTCAATCCTGACGCCTTCTTTTTCAGCAATTTCCCTGGCCAAAGGTGAAATAAAACGTCTGGTTTTGTTTGCCGGAACCGGCTGAGCAACATCCCGGGCGCCTGCTGCCGGACTGGAAGGCCCCGTTTCCTGAGGTACCTCATTATCCTGTTTCTTTGCTTCGACGACTTCTCCTTTTTCGCCGATGTATGCAATTGGAGTAAGGACATTAACTTCTTCATCCTCCTGCCGCAGTATTTTCAATAAAATCCCGTCTGCCGGAGCTTCCACGTCAAAAGTAGCCTTTTCCGATTCCACGGTTGCAATAATTTCTTCCCGTGAAACCGCTTCCCCTTCTTCTTTAAGCCATTCTTTGATTATTCCTGTTGGTATATCTTGCCCGACTATTGGCATATTCACCGGAACCATATCTATGCTTTTATTTGTTTTAAAATTGTTCTTTCCGAAAAATCAATCAGGCTTTACCTTCACTTCCAAAAAGCCGGATAAAGGCCTTTATATCCTTCTTCATAGCCTCATACTGGTCACTGATGTAGCGGACCGGTTCAAAATCGTCAGGATTTTGCTTATTGTGCTCCACAAAACTGATGATGAATTGCCTCTTTAGATGAGTACTGATGTTTACTTTGGCACATCCAAGGGAAATGCACTTTTTGAAAACATCATCTGCTAATCCTGTTCCACCGTGCAATGCAACGGGCATTTCAACCCTGGATGAAATCTTTGCCAGACGGTCATAAGCTATTTTGGGCGTACCTTTATAGAGTCCGTGAGCCGTACCGATGGCCGGGGCAAACAAATCAGCCCTTGTTTCCTGACAAAATAAAACGGACTTCTCAACATCGGCTAAATGAGAGTCTTCTTCCGCTACGACAAGGTCGTCTTCAACTCCGCCGATTTCACCCAGTTCAGCTTCCACCGAAATATTCCGGGGACGTGCCAGCGCAACTACCTGTTTTGTCAGTTCGATATTTTTCTCAAAGGAAAAACTTGACGCATCGATCATCACCGAAGTCCATCCGTTATCGATACATTGCTGAATGACCTCGACTTCTTTGCAATGATCCAAATGAAGTACGACCGGAACCGGGCTGTTTTCCGCGAGTTCTTTATACCAGCTGTGAATAGCTTTGTATCCCCACAGTTTAATGGTTTTTACCGAAACCTGCACAATAACGGGGGCTTTTAACTCTTCCGCCGATTTTACGATGGCCTTCATTGAATTGTAATCCAGTATATTGAATGCCGCCACGGC
>CAZOYZ010000415.1:0-5028 GCA_964584045.1 uncultured Prolixibacteraceae bacterium
TCACCCGGATAACGCTCCGGAAAGTTCAGGTATTCGCGGTGCTTATAGTTGAAACTCAGCAGATCGAGCGCTCCCGACCGGTAAAGGTTATTTTTCTGCGGATCGGTTTCGGTCAGGGCGGCCGTTACCGGACGGGTGGGATCCAACTCTTTCACGATCCGTACCAGTTCCCGGGTCATGCTGATGCCGGTTGAATCGAACTGTTCCGGGATCTCGTTCCCGATGCTCCAGGCGATCACGGAAGGATGGTTGCGGTCGCGAAGCACCAGATCCTTCAGGTCGCGCTCATGCCATTCATCCCAATACAAATGATATCCTTTCCTGACTTTCGTCCGCTTCCATTCGTCGAAGGCCTCATCGATGACCAGAAAGCCCATGCGGTCGCACAGGTCAAGCAGTTCCGGAGCCGGCGGATTGTGCGCCATCCGGATCGCATTGCAACCCATTTTCTTCAGGATCTCCAGTTGCCGCTGCATCGCGCGGGTGTTCACGGCTGCACCCAACGCCCCCAGATCGTGATGCTGGTTCACACCGTGGATCTTGTATGGTTCGCCGTTCAGGAAAAAGCCCGAGTCGGGTGTAAACGCAAACCAGCGAACCCCGAGCGGGGTTTCCTGTTCATCAACCGCCTTGCCGCCGCTCCACACCCGGGTCATGATCCGGTACAAATGCGGGGTTTCGGGCGACCACAAATCCGGATTTTTTATTTCGAAGTGTTGCGTGAGCCCTGAGCGTCCCTTTTGAACCGTCAGCTCAGCGTCGGCCGAAGCGACCTTCGCCCCGTCCGTATCGCTGATCCAGGATTTCACGGTAACCGGCGTCTCCGCTCCGGTTCTGTTTTCGAGCTGAATATCCAGATTTACCTTCGCCCTTTCGGCCGAAACCTCCGGTGTCGTCACATAGATGCCCCAATGTGCCACCTGCAGCGCATGCTTTTCGACCCACCAGACATGCCGGTAAATGCCCGAGCCCGTGTACCAGCGGGAAGCCGGCTGGGCTGAATTGTCGACCTTTACCGCCAACACATTGGGCGTGTTGCCAAACGTCAGGTACGGTGTCAGTTCATAACGGAACAAGCTGTACCCGTAGGGACGCTTCCCGAGATAACGGCCATTGATCCAGACCTCGCTGTTCGACATGACGCCGTCAAAATCGATGTAGAAAAGCTTTCCTTTCCCCGATTGATTCAGCCTGAATGTTTTGCGGTACCAGCCAATCCCGGTGGGCAATGCGCCACCCTCCGCCGTTGCCGGGGCATCAGCGCTGAATTCCCCTTCGATGCTCCAGTCATGGGGCAGGTCAAGCTGCCGCCAGCCGGCATCGTCGTAATCCGTTTTCCAGGCCAGCGAATCATCACCGAACAGGAATTTCCAGTCGCGGTCAAAGCTGCTCCGGCCGAAAGGCTTTTCCTGCAGGCATCCCTGCCAGCAAAGAGCGGTAAGCAAAAATAGGAGCTGAATCCTGGGTTGTATCATCGTTTCTCTGGTTCAAGGTTGCAGTTTAGAGTTTTCAGTTTTCAGTTTAGAGTTTTCAGTTCTTCGTCCTTACTCACTACTCGCTACTCATGACTCGCTACTCACGACTCCTCGTTTCTCCGTCTACTTCACTTCCGACTCCGTGACCGAATTAAATTTCAGCTGACCTTTCCCCAGGTCTTTCGACGTGGCCAGGCCGATGCCCCGGTTGCCCAGGGTATCGACGGCATTGTAAAAATGGTACACCACGCCATCATGTTTCAGCACCCAGGGTTTATGGGCATAAAGTCCGTCGTACGGCTCAGAGGGTTCGATCAGGTGAGGCCCCTCCCATTCGGTCCAGTTCACCAGATCATATGAACAGGCAAACGTATCAAACGCTTTGGCTTTTTCTCCGGGCCAAAAGGCCCCGAAATAAAACATCACATAAACATCGCCGATTTTCTGGAAAACGGCGTCGCCCGAAATTCCCTTGTGGTGATTAATGACCGGTTGGTTTCCGAAGCGTTTCCAACTCAGCAGATCATCCGAAACCGCCATGCTGATCCGCTCGGCTCCCCGCCCCGGATTCACGCTGTCGCCCCGGGCATTGTAGAACATGACAAAAGGGTGACCGGTAAGCCGGTCGTGATCTTCAATAATAAAACTCTTGTATATGACGCTGTTATCATACCAGCGGGCATCGGGATCGGCTGACGTAAGAACAGGCCTGTCCAGGCGTTGCCATTCATGAACCAGACCCGGATCCTGCTTTGTAAAGGCTATTCCGGCCGACAGCAAGCCTTTCTCATATCCCTGTGTGTCGCCGCCCAGATAGCTCATCCAGTAGTTGCCGTTGTACCTGTGAATGGCGTAATCACCTCCCCACCTGTAGTCGATCAGCGCGGGATAACCGGCTTTCTGGTTAACATCCCAGCCGGCGGGGCCGGAATACGATAAAAGCCTGCCTTTCCGTTCCCAGTTCAGCAGGTCATGACTTTCAGCCAGACAGGTTTCATACCCTTTTCCGTCGAAAACAATATAGGTCATCAGCCATTTGTTGTCGTGACGGAACACGGTGGGACAGTCGAACTTGTGCGAATTGCTGTCGGGCACCAGGATCAGCCCGTACTTAAAGGGCGTCTTCACTTCCTCGTAGATTTCCTGCATTTTTTCGGTGGCAACAACTTCCGGCAATTGCTTTTTCCCGGCTCCCGGCTGGCACGATAGCAGGAAGATCGCTGCGATGGCGGGCAGCCATACAAGTTTATCAGTTTTGGTCAGTTTGGTTTGTGTCATACTATTGTGTATTTGTATCTTCTTCTCTTTATATTCATTGTTCCGACTGAAACTGGTATTCGCCCGGGCCGGTTTCCGCCACAGCCCGGTCACTCCTGATCAATCCGTATGAACCGGCCGTGCAACAAAAGTATGAAAACGTTTACATATAACCATGGACAGCAGGATCATTTTCAGTCCCGGGCTTTGTCTGCCACTTTCGGTTTCAGCGTGGCCAACATCAGGATCACGGCCAGGGAAACAGGAAAGGCCAGCAACGCGAGGTCATACCCCAGGTGGCCGGAGTCGGTCGACTTTCCCAGCAGACGGATCATGTCGATCGATAGCTGCTGGAGTTTTCGCGCCTCGTTCAGATTTCCGTCATCAAAAGCCCGGATCAGGTTCAGATAGAGGGGGGCAGCATAATTGTATGTGCTGCCCACTCCGCCTCTTGCTCCTAAAACGAGCGCTGACAGCAGGTTTTCGTCTCTTCCCCAAAGCATGTCATACCTGCCGTTTTCGAAATGAATACAGCTCAGAAAATCCATAAAATCCTCATGCGTGTACTTGATCCCCGCCAGGTTCGGTATCATCCTGGCAGCCTGTTCCAGAAAACTGAGCATCGGAACGTGGCAGCCTGTCAACACAGGAATATCCTGATCGGAAAATCGCAGATCCCGCATATTCTTGACGCCATTGCCTTGCAGGATATCTTCGGCGTTGACATCCGGGACAAAACAACCGGATTGTTTCCGCAGTGACGCAATTCATAAAAACAATGCAAGCATTTGTGCAACTGCTGTTCTTCTTTTCACGTATCGGATGAAAAAACGAAGGTATCACTTAACGCGGGATTCAAAAATTCTGCAAAATCGAGTTCGACATGCAGGTTACAAACAAGGCCAATCCATCAAAATCCGAGCTTGAAAAAGCCATAGAAGACCTCAAAAAAGAGAACGCATCCCTGAAGGAGGAATTAAAAAGGAAGAATACGCCCGGGTATTCCGGATCCGGAGGAGAGAATCCGGAACACGACATTTATTTTTTGTTTTTTAATACCCTTAAGGATTTCTTTTGGATCCTGGATGAGGAGGGAAATATCATTTTCGTTAACGACTACGTCGTGAACCGCCTTCATTTTACAAGGGACGAGCTTTACCAGATGAACGTATTAAGTGTCCATCCTCCGGAGAGGCGTGAGGAGGCGTTTAAAACTGTCATGGGAATGCTGGCCGGAACGGCCGAATTTTGTCCGATACCGATCATGAGTAAGGAAGGACAATACATTCCGGTTGAGACCCGCGTAGTAAATGGGATATGGAATAATCGTCAGGTTATTTTCGGGGTCAGCAAGGATATTTCAGAATTACACCTGTCGGAAGAAAAGTTTTCCAAGGCTTTCAGTATCGACGCAAATCTGCTGGCCATTTCAGAATACGACACAGGTAAGTATATTGATGTCAATCAGCGGTTTTTGGATACCTTCCGGTTAACCAGGGAGGAGGTCATCGGAAAGACATCGTTGGAGCTGAATATTTTTGATCCGGAGATCAGGAAAGACGTCATTGAAAAATTGAAGGATGCCGAGGAACTGACCGACTACGAATTTGACGTGAATCATAACGGCCAGCGTATTTCAGGTCTCTTTTCGGCTAAAACGTTCTATATCCAGGGGAAAAAATGCCTCATCACATCGCTGAAAGATATTACCCGGCGAAAGCAGGCTGAAGAAAAATTAAGGGAGAGCGAGGCGCGGATGAGAACCATCATCCATACCATGCCCGATCTGCTTTTTCATCTCGATAAAGCGGGTACATTTTTATCGTTTTATCAGGAGAATGAGCAACTATTGTACAAACAGCCGAAAGAGTTTCTGAACAACCAGGTGACCGGTATCTTTGAACGCGAACTTGCAGACAACATACTTCATGCGGTCGGAGAGACGATCCGTACCGGCCATTTTGAATTGTTTTATGAACTGCAATTACCTGAACTCCGATATTTCCATGCAAAATTTGCAAGGCTTAATCAAAATGAAGTGATCTCAATTAACCGGGATATTACAGAAATCAAACAGGCTGAGACAAAACTTCAGGAGTATGCGGCAGAATTAAAAAGACTGAACCTCGATAAAGATCGCTTCATGCAGATTCTCGCTCACGATATGCGCAGCCCGTTCAATTCCCTGATAGGTCTGTGTGAGTTCCTTATTGAAGATTTGGACGTCTTAAGCCTTCAGGAAATCAGGGAGATGTTGCAATCGATGCACCGGACACTGATCAGGACGCTGAGCTTT
>CAZOYZ010000416.1:0-1345 GCA_964584045.1 uncultured Prolixibacteraceae bacterium
GACGGAGGATTCAATGCATATAACGGAATTTAAACCAATTGAAATGGAAATTGTCATTCTGGATTCAGGGTATAAGTCGTACGACTTTGAGAAAGGACTTTTTGAGCAGGAAGGCTTCTGCCTGAAAATCTTTCCCACCTACAAGGGCGATGCGGCCGAAAAAAAAGAATTTGCAAAAAACGCAGACGGCATCCTGGTCAGGCATACCCTCATTAACGAAGCGTTCCTGTCGGGGATGAAAAACCTGAAAGCGGTAGTACGTTACGGGGTAGGATACGACAATGTGGACGTCGAAGCCTGCTCCAGGCACGGAATTAAAGTTGCCAATGTGCAGGGATATGCCAATCATTCGGTTTCAGACCATGCCCTGGCGTTGCTGTTTTCCTGTACACGGGCGCTCTGGGACACAAAGTCGCAGATCAGCGAAAAATTTGCCGCTCCGCCCGTCGCAGACATCTTCGAATTGCACGACAAGACATTGGGGATTGTCGGCATCGGACGTATTGGCAGCGAATTCTGCAAAAAAGCGTCCCCGCTCTTCGCGCAGGTTTTGGCCTGTGATCCCTACAAGCCGGATGATCATTTCAAAGATCTCCACGCATGCCGGGCCGGGCTGGATGAGTTGCTTGCAGCGTCCGACGTCATCAGCGTACATTGCAACCTCACGGCAGAGACGAAACGCCTGTTTGACCAGGATGTCTTTTCAAAAGTGAAAAAACGCCCGGTGATCATCAATACGTCGCGGGGTGAAGTAATCTGCGAAAAAGCGCTGCTTGAAGCGCTTAATACCGGGAAAATCCACAGCGCGGGACTGGACGTGTACGAAGATGAGCCGGCAACGGAAAATCAGCGGGAACTCATTGGTCATCCACGAACAATCTGCACCGGCCATTATGCCTGGTACTCCGACAGGGCCGCCACTGAACTCCAGAAACGGGCCGCACTGAACCTGTATCATTTCCTTACCGGACAACCGGTCGAAGATTGCCTGAATGATCAAACCATAGGAAAAACACGATGATACGAAAAACAAGTCAGCCCATACTCCGCCTTCTTCTTAAGGCAACCCTGTTTCTGCCGGCAGCGGCCTTGTTGGTGGCCTGCAGCTCTGTTCAACAGATACGGAACCCCTATGAGACGGTCAACTGGTCCGGATACGGACAATATAAGGCGAACCTGCACACCCACACGATGGTCAGCGACGGCTGGATGAACCCGCAAACCGTGGTCGGAAAATACCGGGATGCAGGTTATCAAATCCTGGCTGTTTCGGACCACAATTCAGTAACCTGGCCCTGGAGCGAATTCTCGAAATTCAAAGCGAGCGGAAAGACCGAAAAGCGGA
>CAZOYZ010000416.1:1445-5019 GCA_964584045.1 uncultured Prolixibacteraceae bacterium
ACTGGTACCTTGACCTTTACCGGCGCTATCCGCATCTGCTGGGCATGGAAGTGTATAACTGCGGAAAGCGGTTCCCCCACGACGATATGCTGTGGGATTCAATCCTGACAGTTATGGCTCCGGTACGCCCGGTATGGGGCTTTTCAAACGACGACATGCACTCGATGCGCGACTTCGGACGCAACTGGAACGTTTTTCTTTTGCCTGAACTGAACGAAAAGGCCGTTCGTCAGGCCATGGAAAAAGGAGCTTTCTACTTTGTCTACTCCCCCGACGGGCATAGTGGCTCAAAGCCACCTGTCATTGAATCGATAAAAGTGAATCAGCAAAAAGGTAAAATTGCGATTAACGCATCAGGAAGCGACTCCATTGTCTGGATCGCCGAAGGGAAAAAAATTATGCGGGGAAAACGGTTCGTATTAAAAAAATTGCAGGGAAAGGTCAGGTATGTCCGCGCCGAAGTGTATGGCACCGGCGATATTGTCGTGTGTACCCAGCCCTTTCTTGTGAATAACGAACCCAGTCAAAAAGTGATTGGAATTAAAAACTAAAAAACCAAAATGGCACAGGAAAATTCCTTTTTCCCCTACGTAGCCAGGATCACGTTGGTTGCAACCCTCGGCGGTCTGATCTTCGGGTACGATACTGCGGTCGTTTCCGGAGCAGTAAAAGGCCTGCGCGAATTCTTTGTCAGTCCGCTTAACGGGGACGTCGAACTGGCAAAAGAGGTGATCATCAGCTACCGGATCACCATCTGTGTTTCTGTTTTGATTATCGGAACAGCGGTCGCAGGCATACTGGTCAGGTTATTTGGTTTGAAAAAAGGCATTTCTGTCACTGCCGGACTTCTTGCTGCGGCTTTAGGAATCATGTTTTGGCAATTCGACAACACATATACCATTACAGACGATATGTCCAACGCGATTACAGGCTTCGCGGTTTCCAGCGCGTTCATCGGATGCATCGCGGGAGGCTCAGCATCTGGTTTTGTCAGTCTGGCGCTTGGACGAAAAAAGGGATTGGTGCTGTCGGCCTTCTTGTTCATTATTTCAGGTTTTGGCTCTGCATTTCCGGAGATCATGAATATCATGGGCTCACAGACCCTGACCTCATTTATTTTTTACAGAATAATTGGCGGCGTGGGCATCGGATTGGCTTCCATGTTGTCGCCCATGTATATCGCAGAGATCGCACCGGCAAACATTCGCGGAAAACTTGTCTCCTGGAATCAGTTTGCAAACGTTCTTGGGATACTGGTGGTTTATTTTGTCAACTGGTTCATTGCCCGGCAGGGCGATGAACAATGGAACATCTCCATGGGATGGCGCTGGATGTTCTTTTCCGGGATCATTCCTTCCCTGGTGTTTATCATTCTTTTGTGGTTTATCCCTGAAACCCCGCGGTACCTTATCTTGAAAAGAAAACATACCAAAGCTCTTGACGTTCTGCAAAAAACCGTCGGGAAACAGGAAGCAAAAATTGTCCTGGATGAAATCTCTGCTACCCTGACCGAAAAATCGGCTCCCTGGCTATCCTTCGGCGGAATGGTGATTGTAACAGGGATCCTGCTCGGAGCATTCCAGCAACTGATGGGCATAAACGCGGTCCTTTATTATGCGCCAAAAATTTTCCAGAATATGGGAACACGCCTTGATGTTTCCCTTTTGCAGACCGTTTTGGTAGGTACTGTATTTCTTATTTTTACCCTGATCGCCATCCTGACTGTTGATAAACTGGGGCGAAAACGCCTTCTTATTGTCGGAGGTATTATTATGGGACTCTCAATGTCAACGATCGGGTTTACACTTTATCTGGAACACATGGGACTTTCGGCCCTGGTTTTCATTTTGATTTACATTGCAGGCTTTGCCATGAGCTGGGGGCCTGTCATGTGGGTCTTGCTGTCTGAAATATTCCCGAACGCCATCAGGGGAGCCATGTCAATTGCAGTGGCGACGATCTGGATCACCAATTTAATAATCTCCTGGTCCTTCCCGGTAATCGATGATCATGCCTGGCTTACCGAAAAGTTTCACCATGGTTTTACTTACTGGATCTATGCCATTGTTTGCTTTCTGGCCGTACTGTTCGTCCTGAAGCTTGTGCCTGAAACAAAAGGAAAGACCCTGGAGCAAATCGAGAAGCTCTGGAAGCCAAATCCGTGTAATTCATAAAAGCAGCGATTATGACAAGTAAAGAACGCCTGCAAGCCTCGCTGAGCCTTATTCAACCCGACAAGATCCCGGTTGATTTCGGCTCAACATGCGTAACGGGTATCCATGTGCTCGCGGTTGAAAGGCTCCGTGATTATTTCGGGCTGGAGAAGAAAGCTGTAAAAGTGATTGAACCGTGCCAGATGCTTGGCGAAATAGAAGATGACCTGGCGGAAATCATGCACACTGATGTCATCGGACTGGCTCCTTACAAAGGGACATATGGGTTCCCGAATGAGAACTGGAAGGAATTCAGGACCCCGTGGGGACAGGTTGTTCTTGTTCCAGGTAACTTTAACACGGTCAACGACAAGAACGGAAATTACCTGATCTTCCCTGAAGGTGACGTTTCGGTTCCGGCCAGCGGAAAAATGCCGGTTACAGGTTTTTTCTTCGATTCCATTATCCGTCAGGAACCTGTAGTTGAAGAAAAGCTTGATCCGGAAGATAACCTGGAGGAATATAAACTGCTGACGGAAACCGACCTTCAATACTGGAAGGATCAGGCACAAAAAGTTGCCGGTTCCGGGAAAGGCATTGCCGCGAATATGGGAGGAACGGCTATCGGCGACATCTCACATGTTCCGGCGCCCTCTCTTAAATATCCCAAAGGAATTCGGGATGTGGAGGAATGGTACATCTCTGCGCTCACGCGCCCCGATCATCTCCGTTACATTTTTGACAAACAAACAGACATTGTTCTGGAAAACTTCCGCTTATTGTTTGCGGCTGTCGGGAACTCAATCGATGTTCTGTTTGTATGCGGCACTGATTTCGGAACACAAAACTCCACGTTTTGCTCTGCCGAAATGTTCGATGACCTGTACCTCCCCTTTTACCGGAAAATGAATGACTGGATCCATGCGCATACCACATGGAAAACCATGAAGCATTCATGCGGGGCGGTTGAGCCGTTCATGGAGCATTTCATCAGGGCAGGCTTTGATGTGATCAATCCCGTGCAGATTAATGCCACAGGAATGGATCCTGCCAATCTGAAAAAGAAATATGGCGACAGGCTCGTATTTTGGGGAGGTGGTGTAGATACGCAACGGATCCTGCCTTATGGTAAACCGGCAGAAGTGGAAAAGCACGTGCTGAAAAACTGTGAAATATTATCAAAAGGCGGAGGCTTCGTGTTTACCACGGTACACAATATTCAGGCGAATGTCCCGACCAGGAATATAGCCGCCATTTTCCGCGCCCTCAACCGGTTTAACTCATAAAATCATTCAAATACCATGAACAAACAGAACAAAAATACCATTGACCGCCGGAATTTCTTGCAGAAATCGGCCCTTGCGGGTGCCGCTGCCAGTGTGGCAACCGTATTCCCTGCTTTTACGGCCCCAACTGAAAGT
>CAZOYZ010000417.1:0-1378 GCA_964584045.1 uncultured Prolixibacteraceae bacterium
GTCAAACAGCCGGTTCTTCTTCTTTTGTCGAAAAAGCAACGGTCAAGATACTCATTGAAGGGTATGCCCGCCGGATTGAAAACGGATGGGTTGCCAGTTCCACAACCTGTCTGGTGACTTCGTCGGGTATGAAAATTGTCACTGACCCGGGTTGCAACCAGCAAAAGCTGTCGGAGGCCCTGTCGAAAGAAAATCTTTCTCCCGGAGACATCGATTTTGTATTCCTGTCGCACGGACATCCCGATCACATCCTGCTGGCCGGGATTTTTACCCGTGCCAGACAGGTCACCTACGATGACGATCTGGTTTATGATCAGGATCGCATGGTTAAATTTGACAAACATATTTTAGGCCCGCATACTGAAATTATCCGTACACCCGGACATGTGCCTGATCATATTTCCTTACTGGTTAATACTGCTGAAGGTGTTGTTGCCGTTGCGGGAGATGTTTTCTGGTGGCCGGACGGAGAAAAACAAGACCCCTTTGCGTTTACAGCCGATCCTTTTGAACCATCCGGACCGGATCGGATAAAACTTGCAGAAAGCCGGTCAGCATTGTTAGAAATGGCGGATATAATCATTCCGGGACATGGAAAAATGTTCAGGGGACACAAAGGGGGAACGGAGGACGGAAACCGGAGGAAAGATAGAAAAAAGGAGAACGGACACCGGAACAAAGAGACTGGAAGAAATACAAAAAGGAAAATGGACATCGGAACAGAGAAACCGGAAAAAACATAAAAAAAAGGAGGCCGGACACCGGAATAAGTACACCGGAAGAAATATAAAATCAACAAAAAAACCAAATGAGCACGACAGAAAATTTTCATGAAAAAGCTGACGAGGTATTGGACAGAGCCTCGCTTTCAGCCGCCGAATTCCAGCAATTCGATCAAAAAAAGACAAATAAAATCGTGGAAGCCGTGTTTAAAGCAGGCTTCAATGCCAGAGTGCGACTCGCTAAAATGGCCCATGAAGAAACCGGTATCGGTGTGTGGGAACATAAAGTGATCAAAAACACACTGGCAACCCTGTTGGTCTACAACAGTATTAAAGAAGAAAAAACCGTCGGGGTCATATCGGCCGATCCCTTAACAGGCATCACGGAAATTGCCCAACCGCTTGGACCGATCTTTGCCGTGACACCCGTCACGAATCCCACGTCCACGGTGATGTACAAAGTCTTAATTGCCCTCAAAACCCGCAATCCCATTATTATCAGTGCACACCGTTCGGCAGTGAACTGTTGTAAAGAAACTGTCAGAATTTGTTATGAAGCAGCGTTGAGTGCCGGAGCACCTGAAGACTGTATCCAGATCATCCCCGCGGGATCGAGAGAACTGACACAGGCGTTGATGGCCCATCCCAGGCTTGCC
>CAZOYZ010000417.1:1478-5004 GCA_964584045.1 uncultured Prolixibacteraceae bacterium
TTAACCCCGGATGAAATCAGGTTGGTCGAAAAAGTAGCGATCACAGAGGGGACAATGAATATGAGTGCCGCTATTGTAGGTCAGTCCGTCCGGAATATTGCCAGGATGGCCGGTATCACGGTCCCGGAGGGAACAAAAATTCTCCTGGCCAAACTCGATGGTTATGGAAAGCAGTATCCCTTATCGGCTGAAGTGCTGGCTCCCATACTCGCATTTTATTCCACGAAGGATTACCGGTCGGCCATCAATCTTTGTATCGACCTCAACTACCTCGGCGGGATCGGGCACAGCGCCGGGATCTATGCCAATAATGAAGACCGGGTTCGGGACTTTTCACAATTAATCAATGCAGGAAGGATCCTGGTAAACACCCCCACATCGCAGGGAGCTGTCGGGGGCTTATTTAACAGTCTTTCACCTTCATTGACACTTGGATGCGGTACTGGCGGCAAAAACATCACCACCGAAAATATCACCGCACGCCACCTGATTAATATCCAGAGGGTCTGCCGCAGAAAACCCAACGAAAACTGGCACAGCATCGATGTTCAGCATTTTCTTGATGAAAATTATGACGCCGCGGCCATGACAAAAGAATATTTCAGAAACCATTAATAATCACTAATATGCTAAAAATCAATTATCTAAAAGACGAAGATCAGTTAGTATGCACGTTCTCCGGCCACATCAGCGGAGAGTTTTGCGAAGATCTTGCCACCAACATTGACCAGCGACTAACCCAAATCAAGGAAAACCGGACTGATCCGGATCAGTTGCAGGTCATTTTTGACCTGGCTGAAGTTTCGTATATCGCTTCCTCATATATCAGGATATGCATGAGCACGGCAAAAAAAATCAAAGCCGGCAACTTCTCGATCGTCAATTGTAATCCATTCATCAAGAAAACATTCAAGATCGTAGGTCTGGATGATGTATTGAACGTACGATAGGAGTAAAATTGCCCGTATCATGCAGACGTTCGAAACATATGCAGAATCCTTTAAAGTTCAGGCCGAGATCGCTGTCCTGGATTTTTGTTTTAAAAATGCCGAATATTTTATTTATGAGGGTCAAAAACCATTACTCACACCCGGAGGAAATTGTTTTTCCCATCAGTCGCTGCGATTAATCCGCATGATACTGACCGATTTGCAATTAGCTGATCCCTGCCGTCAGAAAAATCTTTCTTCTCCTTTGCTTTATTCATACATGAAAGATATTCTGGCGGCAGGAGAAGATCCGGTGGTCTGCCAGTGGAAAAGTATCACTGATCAGGATCCTTTTGTACAAGCTAAAACTACCGGCAAGCCGGCCTTTCAGCCATTCGGTGTGGAGGAAGCGCTTTTTGCGTTTTCGTTTGCTTCCCTGTCGGGATTGACTGAAGCAGTCAATCAGTTTGCCAACAGGGTAATGGGTGAAATCAGTCTGGAAGAAAATGAATCGCATCCGTTTCCGGCCCTTTTAAAACATCTCTATCTGAGCCTGCCCGTTGAACAAAAGACTGTCGTACAGGCGTTGTGTGCCGTACATCACTCCGGCATTACGATGCCGCTTCTCCTGGTGTCGGGTGAAATCGATCCGGTCGAATATGCCAAAGGACTGATATCACTTCGGATAAAGCCCAGGGAACTTTTCTGTGAACTTCTGAAAGAAGTGAGCGGTGTCCAGGCCTGGCTGAATTGCCGGTCACATCAGGCACAGCAAAATAATCACCTGGCCGGCATCATCAAAAACGGAGAAGATGACTCCACCGAATTTAAATCGACGCTTCGCTGGGATATCCGGGCGGGTAAAACCAATCCGGCCATTGAACGGGCATGCTTGAAGACCATTTCTGCCTTTCTGAACTCTTCGGGCGGTACTCTGCTGATAGGGGTTCGGGATGATGGTTCGATCGAAGGTATCGGGACAGACCGGTTCGCGAATGAAGACAAATTCCTGCTTCATCTGTGGATGCTCATCCGTACTTGTCTAGGAAGGGATTTCACCCCGTATATCCGGACAAGGCTCGAAAAGGCGGAAGATAAAATAGTATGTATAGTGACATGCAGGCCATCGGACAGGCCAGTATTTTTAAGACAACCTGGCTTTGATGAAGAGCTGTATATCCGGGTGGGACCTTCCAGCAACGCCATGAATATCAGCGAGGCACTAAAATACATTGAAGATCATTATAAAGTCAAAACACTGCAGATCCTTCATCATGAGGAGGATAACCAAAATAAGTAGACGAGTCATACAAAATTCAAAACATGGAAAACTTCAGAATTATTCCCGGTTTATCAGCGAAGGCAGTTCAACTGTCGGGTCGTCTCGACACCAACAACAGTACAGATTTTGATCAGGCTTTAAAACCACTGCTCGATGACGAACGGTTCCTTGTTCTGGATCTTTCTAAATGTACCTATTTATCGAGCTCCGGGATCAGGGTATTGTTAAAAGCCAAAAAAAGTTTATTGGCCAAACAGGGAGAATTATTCCTGACAGGAACTTTGCCGGAAGTATATCACGTCATTGAATTGGTAGGCATGCATCATAGTTTCAGGTTTGCGGGAAACCCTGAAGAGGCCTGTGCCGCAATCGAAGTTATTCAATCACGTGTTTCTGACAGGCATGAATGGACTTACGGTGACTCTCACTTTAGCTATCAGTCGTCCGGAAAAGGATCATCTCCGGCTTTGATCTGGAAGGAACGGGATATCGCCGGGTACAATGAGTTGGGAATGTCGGTCGGATGCGGAATGCCTGCCGAAGCCGGATTTGAAAACACCGGGCAAACCAGTTTATTTGTTTCAACCGGGAAATGTGCCGCTTTTGTTCCTTCCCTGCCCGGAGAGGCTCCGGATTTCAGGATTACTTCCGATCCCTGCAAAGCGGGGATCCTGTTATCGGAGGCTGTTTCATTTGGTCAGGAACCTTCGGGCCTGATGCAATTAAAGGAACCGAGGTCGTTATCGCTCAATCAACTGGCCGAAGCGGCAGACTCATTGAAACAACTGGTCGACAGGGAAGGAAAAGAACTGATGCTGCTGGTCATCACCGACCGTGATATCACGGCTTCGGTGACCGTTGCTTTACTGAGCGACCTTTCACTTAAACGCCTTGCCGGATCAAACTCAATGCCTGTTTTGCGGTCATTATTAACCGAAAACGACAATAAACTTCTGGGGGCCACTTTTATACTGGGTGAATGGCACACGATAAGCGCCATCCATTCCTTTTCACAAATCCTGCACGAAAACCTGACCATTGAAAATATTACAAACGTTCAGCCAATCGATCCGGATAAAATCCTCAAACAACCCCAAACCTGGGTATTCCTATCGGAAGGTTTTACGGATGCACAGAATGCACGACTGGTCATTGAAACCTCCGGTCAGCTTCAGTTGGAGCCTTACCAGCATTTTCTGATCAGGCGATTGTATTCAGATTCGGCAAAAGTTAGGGTTGAAGTGCTTCATGGGGGATATACTGCACAAACTTTTCAGGTGGTTTCCTACGATTCCGAAGGAAGAAAAATGCGCCC
>CAZOYZ010000418.1:0-4983 GCA_964584045.1 uncultured Prolixibacteraceae bacterium
AATCGTACGGCCCGCAGTATGTCCGGGGCATTACGGAGGGGAACGGCACGCCGCCTGACGGGAATATGTGGGTCACCTACAGCATGAACAAGGAAGACATCTGGATCTCCAGGATTCCCGTTCCGGTAACGGACCGCGTATCGGAACAGGTAAACGAAATTTTTGACCGGTTAGCCCGCGGGAAGGAGCTCGACTGGTGGAACCTGTACAGTCCGGTGTGGGCGCGGGTTTCTGCAGAAACAGACAGAGCCGGCAAACGCTGCCTGGTGCTGCGCGACCACGATGAATTTGATTATGCCCGGGCAGAGCGGGTGTTTCCGTCCACCGGCAGCCTGGCGGTGGAGTTTACCATCGAAGCCGGGCAGAGCGATCACGGGCAACTGGATATTGAACTGCTGGACGGGCGGGGCACCGCCGCCCTTCGTCTTACTTTCGGTGGCGACGGCTTCCTGAAGCAGAAAAACGGCTACCGGCTTAAGAACATCATGCGCTACGAGGCCGGAAAAACCTATACCATCCGCATCGAAGCCACGGCGGCCAACCGGTTTTATACGGTCTATGTTGATGGTCAGCGCCGGTCGGCGGGCTTGTTTTACGCATCGGTGCATGAACTGGAGCGGATAGCTTTCCGCACGGGCGATGTGAGGCGTTTCCCGGATATTGACACGCCCACCGATCAGCTTTACGACCTTCCGCAGAGCGGAAAGCCGGTGCCTGAAGCTGTGTTCTCTGTTTATTCACTTGTTACAAAAAAACTGTAAGATGCCTGTCAAACCCTATAAAACCTTGTTTTTATTCATCTGTGTCTGCGCGGTCTTCCTGGCGGATGTTTCACCGGGAACCGCAGCGGGACTTCCGGCAATGAAACGAAAAACCGTGCTGAACGCAGACAATTTTAAGCACTATGCCGGCTATTTCAACCGGATGGAGGATGAGAACATCCGGAAAGCCATTCCGAATGAGGACTCGTGGGCGTGGATGGAGGCCAATATCCCCTTGTTTGAATGCCCTGCCGACAATTTTGAAGAGATTTACTATTACCGCTGGTGGAGCCTGCGCAAACACATCACCGCCACTCCCCTGGGATACGGGATCACCGAATTTCTGGTCGACCGTTCCTATGCCGACAAATACAACCTGATCAGTTGCGCGCTGGGGCACCACATCATGGAGACCCGCTGGCTTCACGATCCCGTGTATCTGCAGGATAATGTGAAGATCTGGTTTCGCGGCAACGATGGCCACAGAATGGATAAACTGATGAAATTCAGCAGTTGGACCGCCTTTGCGCTTTATAACAGTTACCTGGTCAGCGGGGAGAAGGCATTCGTCACCGGTATGTTACCCGACCTGGTTAGTGAATACCGGCAATGGGAGGCGGAAAGACGGCTTCCCGGCGGACTTTTCTGGCAGTATGATGTCCGCGACGGCATGGAAGAACAGATCAGCGGGGGAAGAAGGGTGAAGAACATCCGGCCCACCATCAACAGTTATATGTACGGGAATGCCCGGGCCGTCGCGCAGATAGCCGCCCTGGCGGGCGAGGCGGATCTTGCCCGCCTGTATGCAGCCAAAGCCGACACCTTAAAAAAGCTCGTTCAGGAAAACCTTTGGAATGCCGATGACCGGTTTTATGAAACCGTCAGGGAGGAAGGCGGTTTTGCGCAGGTGCGGGAGGCCATCGGGTTTATTCCGTGGTATTTTAACCTCCCGGAAAAAGAACAGGCGGCAGCCTGGAAGCAGGTAACCGACGAAGCAGGCTTTTTGGCCCCCTTTGGCCTGACCACCGCCGAAAGAAGACACCCGGCATTCCGGACGCACGGCTGCTGCAACTGCGAATGGGACGGTGCGGTATGGCCTTTCGCTACCGCCCAGACACTGACCGCAATGGCAAACCTGCTGAATGAAGCGGACCAGCAGGTTGTAAGCAGGAACGATTATTTTCGGCACATGGAGCTGTATGTCGAGTCACAGTACTACCGTGGACGGCCATACATCGGCGAATACCTCGATGAGACCACCGGCTACTGGCTCAAAGGCGATCAGGAGCGCAGCCGCTATTACAATCACTCCACTTTTAATGACCTGATCATTACCGGGCTGGTGGGACTGAGCCCCCGCGCAGACGACAAAATTGAGCTAAACCCGCTGATCCCGGAGGATAAATGGGACTGGTTCTGCCTTGACCGGATCGCTTATCACGGTCAGATGCTGACCATCATCTGGGACAAAACGGGCGAAAAGTATAAAAAAGGGAAAGGGCTGATCGTCCTGGTAAACGGAAAGGAAGCGGGCAGGGCCGGCAAGCTTGAAAAACTGATTTGCAGCCCGGCCCCATCGCGAAGGTAAACGTGCAGGTGACGGCTGGCCAAAAGAAGTTTTGCCTTGTGAACAGGCCCTTCGTGCTGACAGCCCGGAACCGCCCGTTGTGTGCGGCGCCGGTATTTTAGTCCGTCACCGGGAATGTTTACGCATGAAAGTAATGTAAATAACTGAGATAAAGGAGATAACGATCATGGGAAGAGCCTATTTTGCGAAGCTTGTGTTGGCGCTGATACTGATTTCTTCAGGGGTCAACGCACAGGAAAACGGGAATCCTGAAGTTACCGGAAAGTCGGATCAGGAGAAGAAAGCTGCCGAATGGGTCAGCACACTCGGGTTGGACGATCCGGAGAAGGAGGCCCGGGTAACGGCGGTGGTGGCGCATCATCTGACTGCCGTACGCGACTGGCATAACACCCATCCGGCGTCGACGGTACCGGAAGGAATCAATCCGGTTACCGGAAACCGGCTGACCGAACTGGACCGGCAGATCATCGCCGACTCGGCCATGCCCGATTCGGTGCACCAGGCATTGATGGCAGGACTGAGAGCCGGGTTAACAGAAGAACAGGTTGAAGCCATTCTGGACAAGTACACCGTGGGAAAGGTGGCCTTTACCATGAAAGGCTATCATGCCATCGTTCCGGATCTGACTGCCGAAGAGGAGGCCACCATCCTGGGATTTTTAAAGGAAGCACGTGAAATGGCGGTCGACTATAAAAGTATGAAGCAGATATCGGCCATCTTTGAAATTTACAAGACCAAATCGGAGCAGTACCTGAACAGCAGAGGCCGGAACTGGAGAGCCTTGTACAAGGCCTATGTGGATTACCTGAAAGCACAGAAAGGCAAAAAATAGCAGATTCCCGTTAGTTCTTTTCAACCTGCTCCTGTTTTACTTCTTCCTCCGGGATATTAAAAAAGAAAGTACTCCCTTTACCTTCTTCCGATTCCAGCCATACATCGCCACCAAGAAGCTGCGCATAAGCTTTAGCAATCGATAAACCCAGTCCCGATCCTTCGTATGGCCGGCTAAGTGTTATATCGGCCTGAACAAAGCGGTCGAAAATAGCATGATGTCTGTTTTGCGGAATGCCAATACCGCTGTCTTTTACAAAGAATACGATTTCATTTTCGTTATCATAGCTTCCAATTTCTATGGTTCCGTTGCTGGTAAATTTTATGGCATTGTTTAACAGGTTGGAAAAAATGCTGGTAAGCAGGTTTCTATCGGTATATAAAAGGGTTGTTGTGTTCAGGTATTTACTGGTACAGGTAATCTTATTATTTTTTTTTGCAGCGAGAGGGGCACTTACATTTACCAGATTAAACAATATTTCGGAAATAATGATATCTGATTTATTAACTTTTATTTGTTGAGTTTCAATTTTGGCAATATCAATCAGGTCGTTCACAGTGGTGAGCAGCCGTTCGCCACTCTTGTTCATTATTTCGTAGAATTGAAGACGGGTTTCTTCGTCAACGGGCGAGTCTTTTAACAGGCTGATGAACCCGATAATGGCATTCATTGGTGTGCGAATTTCGTGACTTATATTTTGCAGGAAGACGCTTTTTAACCGGTTACTTTCTTCTGCTTTTTCCTTCGCTTCTTTCAGTTTGGCAATTATTGCATTTTTTTCCGTAACGTTTTCTGCCAGGATGGATATACCGTTTATTATCCCCTCTTTGTCTTTTAATAACATGATGTGCGATAACACGTGAAGCGTTTTTTTGTCTTTGGTCTGAATTCTCTCCTCGTGATAATACGCGTCTGTTTTGTTTTGTATTAATTCGGTGACAATATCTACTGCTTTTTCTTTTTCATCCTCCGGAACAAAAAGATCGACCGCTCTTTTCCCAATCAGCTCTTTTTCCGAATAGCCTGTAGATTTAAGCATGTATTTGTTGCACGATGTAAAATTACCGTTCAAATCAAGGTTAAAAAAGAACATGTTAATATTTTGCATAATTCGTGCAAACCGTTGTTCCGATTCGATAAACCGGTCTTTTGCTTTTTCATTTTCCCAGTTCTGCAGCTGACGGTTCATTAACATTCCTAAAAGCACGGTAATAAACGGATAGAGGGCGATTACCGGCAAGGCCATTCTTTGGATTAGCTCCAGGAACTCTTCTTTGGGCAGCCAGAACAGCATTAAAACATGTGTTAAGAAGCCCAGCAGATAAAGCGATAAAAAGCTATTGATTCTGCCTTTTCTTTGCTGAAAATAGCGCCAGCCAATACCCATTAAGCCCGACGAGGCCATGAGCATGAGGCCAATTACCATCAGTTCTCCACCCATTGAAAAACGGTAAATACAGATAAGCAGCGTGGCAACGATGGTAGGTATAGCCCCCAGGTATAAGCCTGATATCGATAATAATACGGTACGTAAATCTAAACTATGTCCCAATTGATACGTCCAGCGGTTAAGCATTAAAAATACACCAATACCACCCACTACGGCCCCGATTAGTATCTTAGGTAACATTCGTTCTGAATGAATGATCTCAATCCGCCGCTTTTCGAAAAAAAAGGTAAAAACCAAAAGCAAGGCAATGCTCTGCACCAATTCAATAAAAAATGTACCTTTCATATTATTGTGCTAATATTACTATGGGACGCATCACTTCTTTAAAGTTAGGAAATTTCAATAATATTGT
>CAZOYZ010000419.1:0-4967 GCA_964584045.1 uncultured Prolixibacteraceae bacterium
AACGGGACGGAACCCGCTGCCGGTTGCATTTTCCCAACCGGCAGCTTTCTCCCGCAGATCCTGTCAATGATACCCCGGATTTTGCACCCAATCCTGATGGATGTTCATTTCCGATTGCGGAACCGGTAACAGGTATTCGACATCTTCCCTAAAATTCCTGGTTTCATAATAGTAATAACCGTTTTCATTGATGACGTACGGACCGTGGTAATTTTCCGGATCATCCGTAATTCTCATTCCGTGGAATCTGGCGTTGTTCCCGCAGTTGATGTGGGCAATCCGCCATCTTAACAGGTCAAACACCCTCAAGCCTTCAAGCGCCAGTTCTATTTTTCTTTCATTCCTGACAATTTCCCTGAGCAGTTCAGGATTGGTCTGGGTTACAACGGGCATATTTACAGACGGACGTTGCCGGATCTGATTGATGGTCAGATCAAGTAAATCCTGGCTGATTGCCTCACCTGCTTCAAGCTTACACTCCAGGTAGCTGAGCAAAACTTCAGCATATCTGATCAAAGGAAAATCGCCGCCATATTTGGTGCTGCTGCCGGTATATGCTTCATCTCCGAATTTTCTCACACCAATGCCCGACCAGGTACGCTTGGGCAGCGCATCCGGAGCATTTAATGAATCGGGATGTGAAACAAATAACCTTCCTTTAAATACCGAATGTTTATCTAAAAAACAAATATTAAAAAGCCTGGGATCCCTGTTTTCCAACGGCTTACTGACGTCATAAAGCGGCGATTCACCAATCGGCAGTCCGTCGGTGCAAAGAAAGGACTCTACAAATTCATTATATAAAGACACATAGTACCAGCCCGAATTCATAAACGGAAGCACAAATCGTTGCAGGGTAGAGCCGTAATCATTCTCCAGATACTGAATGGCATGGATAACTTCATGATTATTCTCGCCCCGCGCAGTAAACAGTAATTCATAATCAGGATAGATTGAATACAACCCTTGGTCAATGATACTTTTAAAGGCGCTTGCAGCTTCCGGCCATCTTTTTTCCGACATGAGCATTCTTCCCTGAATGGCAAGTGCAGCCGCTTTAACCACTCTTCCTTTTTCCGCGTCAGGTCTTGTTTCGGGCAGGTATTCAGCGGCCTCGGTCAGCTCATTCAAAATAAAATCAACGACTTCAGATCTTGGGGTCCGCTGAACTGAATTGGCCTCATCGATCGTTAGCGTTTTGGTGGTTAACGGGATGTCACCCCAGAAATGAACCATCCAGAAATAATGATAGGCCCTTATAAATCTTGCTTCAGATTTCATTTCCAGGATCAGTTCCGGGGAAATATCCGCCTGTTCAACATTCTCAATAAAATTATTACACCTTGCAACAATCTCGTAAGATTTACTCCAAAGGTTGGCTATTTGCCCGTCGGATGCATTGGTAAATCCGTTATATAAATACCTGAAAGCAGTTGCTATTCTTTCCCTCCCGATGTCGACAGTACAATCCATTAAAATATAAGGAAGGAAATTATTTAAGCTCACATCAGAATCTCCCCGCGGGTGGGTATTATACAAAGCCGCCAATCCTAACAATGCATCCCTTTCGTTTTGCCAAAATGTATCTTTGGATAACTGGTCCAGCGGGTATTTGTTCAGTTGTTCTTCGCAACTGACAAACGTCAGGCTAAATAAAACAATCACACGGCATGTTTTTTTTACTATATTATTGAAATAGTTCATAACAGTCATTTTAAAAGGTTACATTGATACCCAAAACATAGGTTGAAGTAGTAGGGTAGTGATTTCCTGATGTGGTCATTTCAGGATCCCAGCCATCCCAGAATTTATGAAATACAAACAAGTCACTCCCGCTAACATAAAAGCGCAGTTTTCTGATCCCGAGTTTATTAACAATCATACGTGGCAACGTATAACCTAACTGAATGTTTTTTACCTTTAAGAATGAGGCATCCCAGTACCAAAAAGACGAACCCGGATTTTGATTTTCAAGGGTCATCCGGATATATTTGGCATTGCGGTCCGGATTTTCGGGCGACCATCTGTTTTCCATCATCCATTTTTGTGGTGCACTCCCCTGAATAAATGCAGTTGCCGCATGCTGTGACACAGATTTTAATAAACCGGCAGTTCCTTCAATACCAAAGCTAAAATCGACCCCTTTGTAATCAGCATTCAGCGTAAACCCAAAAATATCCCGGGATATACTATTGCCAATTATTTTTCTATCGTAAGTAGGGTCAACGATATCATCAGGCACGCCGTCAGGTCCGCTTATATCTTTTAACCGTACATCGCCCGGCCGGGCTGTATAAGGCTGGTCTGCATACGTATTGATATCATTTTGATCAACAAATAAGCCATCGGACACATAGGTATAGATTGAGCCCAGCGAATGACCGATAAACAGCCCCTTGTCTATGTCCTGATCCACATTGGCCAGCCTGGCGACTTCATTCTTCGTACAGGAATAATTGGCCGATAAGGCATAATTCAATTGGCCGATTGAACTGCGGTGATTCAATGTAATTTCAAAACCCCTGTTTATTACCTCACCGGCATTTTGCTCAGAAGGCGTCAGTCCGAGTACTGCCGATGTGGAGACACTGTAAAGAATGTCTTTTGTTTTTTTATTAAAAAAATCCGCCTCTATTCCGAGTAAGCCTTTGAATATCGTAAAGTCTAATCCGATATCAACAACCCGCGTTGTTTCCCAGGTAATGGTTTGATTCGGGTAATTTGTAACGGCTGCCCCTGGTTGCAGTGTTTCTTTTGTTCCAAATACATAAGGCAGGCCAAGTGTGATTACCTGCTGGTAGGGATAATTCCCGATATTCTGGTTACCCAGCTCGCCCCAGGAGGCTCTTAATTTTAAATTATCGATCCAGTTGTACTTACTGATAAATTCTTCTTCCGACATTCTCCATGCCCCGGAGAAGGAAGGGAAAAAACCATTGCGGGTATCTTCAGGAAATCGCGATGAAGCATCATACCTCGCATTTGCTTCAAACAGGTACTTATCTTTAAAAGAATAGTTCAGCCTGCCAAAGAACGACCGTAATGCCCATTCTGTCTTTGTTCCGCCCGAAGTCATATTTTCCTGTGAACCGGCATCCAACTCATATAAAAGGTTACTGGGAAAGTTATCCCTGGTTCCCGAATTTTCTCCGTCGTCCCGGTCTTCCCAGGAGTATCCGCCAAGAAAGTGCAGACTGTGATCTTTCAGATTAAGATCGTAGTCTAAAAATGTCTGTAGTGTGATCTGTGTTGCATAAGGATTCTTGATTGTTAACTTCGAAGGTCCCGATATCGTATAAGCATCAAGAACCATTTCCGATTCATATATTTTTCCTTTAACATCCCAAAACAAATACCCGCCTTTGGCAGTTACTTTTAAATCTTTTAACAAAAGATAGCTTAATTCCATATTGCCAAGAAAATACGAATTTTTTTGCTCTGAAAAAGAACCGCTGTCCATCCATGCTTCAATTCCCTGCCCTACCACATGTCCATAGGTACCATCCGATTTTTTCCCGGGTATAATAGGCGGAATTTTGATTGCCTGGTCTACGATAGCAGGAGTAGAATTATATGAATGTCCACCCGGAGAAGCGATATCATCTCTTACAGAAGCATACCCCGAAAGACTTGTTTTCATTTTAAATCTGGCAGAAAAGTCACTGTCAAGATTTAGTTGAAAACTGTATCTTTCGTAACCAGTCCTGTCAACGATACCTTCCTGGTCAAGATAACCAAGCGACAGGTAATAGGTATGCAGGTCACTGCCTGCAGTAAAGCTCAGGTTATGACCTGTTTGGAAACCACTTCCTGATTTTACCAAATTCTCATAATGGTTAACGTTCGGGTAATTGTCCGGATCTTCCCCGGTCCTGAATTTTTGAATTTCTTCATCCGTCCATTTTATGTTTTTCCCATCGTTGATCATCGCCTCGTTTTCCATCAGGGCGTAATCCCACGAATCAACAAAATTGGGCAACTGGATGGGGCTTTGTTTTCCGACATAACCATTATAAGAAATATCCAGTTGTCCTTTTTTCCCTCTTTTCGTCTCGATCAAAATTACGCCATTCGCGGCTCTGGCGCCATAAATCGCTGCCGAAGCCGCATCCTTCAGGATAGAAATGCTTTTAATATTGCCCGCGTCAACATGGTCAAAATTACTTGCCACACCATCGATAAGTACCAGCGGATTATTCCCGGCGCCACTAAAAGTACCAAGCCCCCTGATTCTTATTGTGGCGCCGTCAGATCCGGGCTGGCCCGACGACTGTATTGCACTAACTCCACTTGATAAACCGGCAATAGCCTGTGAGGCCTGGGTAATGGGCAAATTCGCTATTTCCTCACTATTAACCGTCGAAACAGCGCCGGTTAAGTTCACCTTCTTTTGAGTTCCGTAACCAACGGCCACCACTTCTTCGATCCCGATCGCATCAACTTCCAGGGTAACGTTGATCGTTGACCGGCCACCAATCACGAATTCACGGGTTAACATGCCGACAAACGAAAACACCAGGCTAGCGTCTCCAGACACATCCGTAAGCGTGTAATTCCCGTCCGGATCGCTGACTGTTCCCCGGGTTGTTCCCTTAATGATCACGGTGACACCCGGGAGCGGCGCACCGGATTGGTCGGTTACCCGGCCGTGGACGGTTTTCTCCTGCTGCAAGGCCAGCGGACAGGCTTCGGATGCTGACGCCGGAGTTCGCAGCAGGTTGTTGGCTGTTGTTGATGCCGGTGTCTGCAATGGGTTTTTGGCTGTTGGCGCCGGGTCCGGCGGCAAGCTCCTGGCCTGCAAAACATGGGCGCCGGTCAGGGCAGGCAGAAAGACCACCCCTGCCAGCAGAATAAGGGCATAAAGACCCAGGCTTGTTCTTAGTTTGGCTTTTTTTGTTTTTTTCTTCATCATAGAGTTGTTTAAAGGTTTGGTTTCTTTTTGAAGAGGGCATAGCAAGCCCCGTAAG
>CAZOYZ010000420.1:0-4945 GCA_964584045.1 uncultured Prolixibacteraceae bacterium
CGCGGCTGGTCGATGGGAGGCACTCCCCAGGAACTTTACGGGCAGGGGATCGCGGTTTCATTTGAAGAGAATAATGTAACCGGGTCGGATGCTTATCTGGCAAATGTGACAAATACTCCGGCTGCATTTACCGACAACGCGGAAGGATCAGGACTTCATGCTGCTGCTCCAAGTGACATCACGATTGCCTGGGAGGACGGTGCATCGTTCGAGAGAAACCTGGAACGGATCATCACCCAGAAATGGATCGCACTTTATCCCGACGGACCTGAAGGATGGGCCGAATTCCGCCGCACCGGATATCCCAAATTGATTCCTGTGGTGACGAATAACAGTAACGGTACGATCAACACGGGCATTCAGGTTCGCCGGATCCCCTTCCCTCAGTCAGAGTATAACAATAACATGACCGGCGTGCAGACCGGTATTTCCAGACTTGGCGGACAGGATAACGGAGGTACCAGGCTTTGGTGGGATAAGAAGTAACGGTTTAAAATTAAATTTTGACAACAATGAAACGAAGACAAACAACATTATGGATATGGATCTCATTCCTGTTTCTTGCTGCAAGTTGTGAGACCGACATCGATGCATTGGATATCCAGAAGCTGAAAACATATGATGAACAGTATTTTGAGAATCTGCGTACCTATAAAAAGTCAGATCATTGCCTGAGTTTTGCCTGGTACGCTGCCTATGCGCCGCTCGAAGGCGTGGAAGGGTACAAGGAACCTGCTTCGTGGGGAGAGCGGATCATCGGCCTGCCCGACAGCCTTGATATTTGTTCCCTGTGGATGGGCATCCCAAGTAATGATCCGGAAAATGAGGATTATTCACCTGTGGCGTATGCCGATATGATCGATGTCCGGAAAACACGGGGCACCCGTTTTGTGGCGCCTACCATCACGCGGATGAACCATGTCATTACCCTGAAAGACGGTACGGAATATGACCTGTCGGTCAATCATACGGATGAGGGGATTAAAGTGTACGGGCAGTATCTCGTCGATCAGGTACTCGATGCGGATATCGATGGTGTCGACCTCGATTATGAGCCCGAAGGGGATTGGATGCAGGGAGAGAATTTTACAAAACTGGTACAGTATATCGGTCAGTATTTTGGTCCGCAGGGCTCTTATCCGGATAAACTGCTTATTGTTGACTTTTACAGCCAGTATCCTCCGGCCGAAACAGAACCGTATGTAAGTTATTACATTCGCCAGGCCTATACCCAGGGATTTACAGAGCATTCGGCCGCGAGGCTGCAAAGTTACTACGACAACATCAGTTGGGCGGCGCCCGGAAAGTTTATCGTGACCGAGAATTTCGGAAGCTGGTATGAGAACGGCGGTTCGCCCTTTACGGAAGCCGACGGTAATACGCTGACCACGGATGGCAGCCGGATGTATTCGCTCGAAGGGATGGCCCGCTGGAATCCGGTACAGGGGAAAAAAGCAGGATTTGGGGCTTTTTATGTGGACCGTGACTACTATTCAAAGACAGGCATTCCGTACTATAACATGCGGCGCTGTATCCAGATTGCCAACCCGGCTGTCCGGTAAGGCAGGTTTTTTATGAATTCGATAAAAAAGATTTTAAAATGGGAACAAGAATAGATTTAAAATCAATTTTGTTTGCTGCCACAGGCGCGCTTCTTCTTGCCGGTTGCAACACGGAAGGAGATCAGTTTGACTATGGCAAGGAAGTGATCCTGGTTACCGGCACCGAAAGTAACCCGCTGGTCAGATTTGTGGTGGAAGACACTCCGGCTTCCTGCACCGTTACGGCCTCTGCCACCGGTAAAGTTTCTGAAGATGTCACAGTGACCTTTGAGCAGGACAATTCGCTGGTCGACGCGTATAACACCGAGCATAAGACCAGCTATTATGCGATACCGCCATCGGCGGTCGAGATGGACGGTGCCCAGGGGATTATCAAAGCCGGCAGCGCTTCATCGACAGGTGTTACTGTTCGTGTGGTGTCGACCGAAGATTTCGTCGACGGCAGGGTCTACGTCATCCCGGTGACCATCAAAAGTGTCAGCGGAGGCAAAATGGAAGTTTTACAGCCTTCACAGACGATCTTTCTGCGTGTGTCAAGGGTTATTAATTTCCCTTCCCTGGATATGACGAATACCTATTTCTATGGGAATTATTATGCGGATCAGCCTGTTCAACTGCCCACGTATACCTATGAAATTAAGTGTTATATCAACGAATGGCACCCTGGAAGCGAACCGATCAGCCGTTTATGCAATTTTTGCCCGATCGATGAATCGGTGACCAACCTGCTCCGGTTTGGAGAGAACGGTCAGGATGTCAACTCCCTGCAATGGGTGACCCCCGGAGGAGGTCTGATCTCCTCGACCCGGTTCAATACGGGCCAGTGGTATACCATTTCTCTGACGTTCGACGGAAGCAATTATGTGATGTACGTGGACGGGGTGAAAGATGCCGAGCTTGCCGGCACTAAAGGAACGACCTTTCAACGTCTTGAACTCGGCATGTCCTGGTTTGACAGCGGGAATCCGGGTAACTCTTATCCGTATAAACAGCGTTTTTTGGGTCGGATTGCCGAGATCCGTTTGTGGAGCCGGCCACTGACAACCGGCGAACTGCAGCTTGGACTTTGCGGCGTGGACCCGGGATCGGAAGGTCTGGTCGCCTACTGGAAGCTGAACGAAGGCGAAGGCGCCATCTTTAAAGACGCTACAGGGAACGGATTCGATATGGACTGGTCCAAAGCCTTTCAAAATGATCAGCAGTATGATAAGAGCAGTTACGTAAACTGGTTGTTTGATGACAAGAATAAGTGCAGTCAATAAATAAGCTCATTATGATGAAGAATCCAATAATAATCAGAAACAGATATACCTGCCTGGTTTTAATGCTGGCAGGTATCCTGAGCGCATGCGAAGACCATATGGAGTATGATGTGACCGGTGACCCGGTCAACAGGGTATATATGAATACAGGAAGCCATGCAGTAACCGGCAACAACAGTTTTTCATTTTCAGTAGTCCATACGCCTGCCGGAAGTGTCGGAAATCCGGTTGTTGTAAAATTTCCTGTCAGTTGTACGCGTGAAGCCAGTTCTGCCACCCAGGTAACACTGGCGATCGACAATTCGCTGGTCGACACGTATAATTCGAAGAACAAGACTGCGTATAAAGCGGTCCCCAATGGGCTCGCTCAAATAAGTAACGCGGAGTTAACGGTTGCTCCGGGCGAATTGGTATCGTCCGATTCTGTGATCATCTCTGTTCCCGGCGACAAATTCTCCCAGCTTACGGAAGCAGGATATATCCTGCCTGTGAAGATCGCGGCAATCAGCGATGGGGGTAATACGGCGATCAGCTCCAATTTGAGTACGGCTTACGTGGTCATCAAAACAACGGTAACGAATTGTTATGACAAGCCGGCTGCCGGCGATATGGCTGGCGCCATCTTAAGCCGTTCAGGATGGTCAGCCACACTGGATGTCACTCCGAACTCGGGAACATTGGCGAGAATGCTTGATGGCCGGACTAATACATACTGGTTCGTCACGCCTGCAAAAATATGTACGCTGACCGTAGATATGGCCGCTGTAAAAGAGGAGGTTACCGGGATAAGGATCCACTCCTACAGCACCAACTATTCGCTTACGTCGGTCGTGGTGTCCACAAGCAGTGACGGTGAAACCTGGAGTTCGCAAGGTACTGCTGCATTGTCTACAGCAACGGCTTATCAGTACATTAAGTTCTACTCGCCGGTGACTGCCCGTTACATCAGGCTGGATGTCACAGGCTGGAAATCGTCATCGTATGTCATCATGGCGGAATTTGACGTATATGCAGCACAGTAGTATGTATTCTGAATAAAGATTGAACCAGGCGATTTTCGTAACTGAAATCGCCTGGTTTTACTTACACCGGTCAAACTATGCGATTTTTTTTGACATTTGCCTGCTTTATTCGTTCCGTTTGCCGGGCAAACCAAAAAAAGAGTGAATTCCTTCCGGTCTCCGTGTTCCGGTGTCCGGTCTCCCTTCTTTGGTTTGGCTCTGCTTTCCTTTTTACTGCAACCATTTTAAAGAGTCAGCTTTATGCGCAAACGGCCGTCTCCGGGCTTTCTTTTGAAGAACGGGTGTTTGACTTTGGTGAGATCATGGAGGAAAAAGGAAAAGTATCGCATCCGTTCATTTTTAAAAATACCGGACAGGAGCCGGTTGTGATCGGCAAGATCATGAGTGGTTGCGGATGTATCAGTTACAGCTGTTCAAACGAGCCTGTCCCTCCGGGTCAGAAAGGCAGGATTACGATCACGTATAATCCGTTTTACCGCCCGGGATTCTTTTCAAAAGAGATCACGGTTTACAGTAATCCTCACCATCGCGTGAACCGCATCTGGGTGAAAGGAACGGTCATCCCGTATGATCATCCTGTAGAGGAGGATTATCCGTATGATTTCGGTCAGGGACTGCATTTTAACCTCAAAGTCCTGGCTTTTGGGAAGGTGGAACCCGGGCAGAGTAAGCAGGTCAGGTTACGTTACGCCAATGACACCGACCGGCCATTGACATTGAATTTTAGTGTTGAAGGCAGCGATAAGAATATTCATTTTACCAATCCCGGTGTGCTCTCCCCTAAGGAACGTGGGGAAATGATCATCAATTATACATGCTCCAAAAAAATTTCGGGAGAGATCCTGGTCCGTATCTACCCTGTGATAAACGGCAAAAAACTGGTACAGCCGCTTCAGGCGAAAGTGACAGGAATGGATTAAGACTTTAGCTATTCTCAAAAACAATGCAAAACCGTTTTCATGTTCCGGTTTTCCTTATTTTTGGGTCATGCAAATGATTAACGGCATTTCCGAGCAAGTACTGGTCGACCGCTTTATTCAGGGCGATGAGACTGCTTTTGAATTGCTGTTCAGGCATTATTACCCGGGGCTTGTGGTGT